>DVHN01000107.1 GCA_018712075.1 Candidatus Fimimorpha faecalis | reverse complement strand
TAATATTTATAATATTATTCTTTAAAATCTTTTTTTCTAAATCAGAATTTACTTCCGCTTCTAATTCTCCTGCACTGACTGACCAGTCAAATTTATTAAGCATCCCTTTCACAAGTGCATATTTTTCCCATACCTCTTGATCTATAAATACCTGCTCCACATTTTTATTTTTTTCAAATAATAAGTTATTGCGGTTAGATACTAACAATTTCCAATTTGGTTGATTTAAAAATTCCTTCGCTTCTTTCTCATAATATGTACTACAATATTTTCTAATTTGATTATCTTCAAATTTCCCCTCTCTCGTATGATGATAATAAATAGCTGTTACTAAAATAGAAAAATCTACATCTGTTATTTCTGGATATTTACTTTTTAACTCTTTTCGAGAAATTGAAAGAGCACTTAAAATTCCATGAGGAATTTGTCTTTCCTTGACTTGAAATTTTCTTATTTCTGGATTTACCATCATTTGAAACAGTAAATTTGCTTTTCCTATATCATGATTTCTGCAAGCTTCCATAATCAATAGTTTTTCTCTTTCCGTAAAATATTGACTATAATTTTCAAAGAAAAGTTTTGCACAGTTTGTAGTTTCATCCAAATGTTCCTTCAATGTCTTTTGTGAATCACAAGCATTTTTCAATAAATTCTTTTCAATTGATAATAACGCCCTTTTTTCCTCTTCTGTCAAATCATATTCAAGACTCTCAATAATATCATTAAAATCTCGTTTTAACTTTGTTTTTTCTGCTATTGTAAGGCTCTTTTCTTTTGATTTTGCATAGTATTGCATCCGTTTCTCCTTTCCTTATGTTGACAAATTGTTTCTATTCTCTATAAACACTTTTCTTATAATTAATTATATCATTCCAAAATGTATCTATTAATACTACCTATCGTGTAATTATTTTCTTACTATACTAATACAACAGGAGATCTTCCCCCTTCAAAATCATCCTGCCATAATTCCCCTAATGTTGTATCAGATGGCAAATAATAAGTTTTTATTCTTCCCCCATTTTTTTTCCATCGTCTAAATCCTTGTTTTGTAATTTCATATTCTTTTGTTAGTGTATAAATTGTAGCCATTCGATTTCCTATACCATCAGTATCTATAGGAACATACATGTCCATAGTAAACTCTACTTCTTCTTCCAAACTTATATTAACAATATCCACTCGTTCTATGTCTAAAATGTCTTCATATCTTCCAAGTGACAAATATCGTTTTGGATGTTTTAGACTTTGGTATACTAAATCAAAATCGTCTGGTTCTGGAAGTATATGGATTACCATATGGTTCTCACAGACTAATTCAACATTTGCAATTCCTTTAAAAATACCATATCTTTCGTTGCCTTCTTCAATGCAGATTTGATGCCTTCCTTCTTCATATTTTCCCCCTGCTGAAAACGAATATCTTGTGTATAATTCTGAAATTGTTCCCTTGTTCGTACCTTGGATACTTAATTGCATCGGATGATATTCTTGAAATCCGCACGCAGCATGTATCATTCCTAGTACTGTAGAATATGGTGGCAATGGATATGTTTCTTTTATAATAAAACTGCTAGGTTTCCGATAATTGGCTAAATTTTGGAAACACTGTAATCTAATTACTTTCTCCATAATATTGATCAACTTCCTTTTTCAATTGTGAAAACATTGTTCCTATTGACTCTGCTTTAAGCTCTTCTTTTATTTGTTTGGTGTTATCAAAAATATCATCTATCACTCCAACAAATGTATGTTTGTTAATGTTTTCATCATCGTTTAAAATTTGTTTCAACGGATTAATCTGGATTTGATTTCCTTTAATTTTTATTCTATTTTCAAAAAACGGATTTTTTCTTTCATATCTTCCACCAATAATAAAAAGCGGACTCAGATTTTCTCTTCTACCTCGGATATCTCTATAGAGGTAATGAATCCCATCTAATAGTACTTTTATTCTCTCTGCCTTTTCGCTTTGAGAAACTTCTATATCCCCATCAATTCCTATACGTTCCAAATCAATGGAAATTGTATAGGTATAATAAGACCGATGTATCTCACTCTGAGCAATTCCATTTTCCAAATTCTGTCTTCCTGCCAGGCCCTGATTTGTCAAAAATTCCAAATCGCTTTGATATGCTTCCAATGCAATGGCGTTACTCAATCTTACTACTGCACTTCGAGTAGTCGCCCCTCCTTTTTCTTGTTTTCCATCTTCCTTTGATGTTGTTTTCATATATCCAAATAAATCTATTTCTGGATAATCCTTAATTGTTGCCGAAGGTGCAAACTGAACCACTCCACTCTTTCCATCTACAGGTGTATTATCCCACTTTAACTGTTTTATCAAACTATATCGAAGAGCCTGTCTGGAAATATACGAATACTGCTGATAATCTCCTCGAGTCATTTTCTTTAAAACAGTTATGTTTCCGATACCTTCTCCATAATTAGCACTTTCCGCTAATACTACCATCGTAATTGTTAATCCATCTCTACTCATTAGTTTATTTCCTCCTGTTCATTATTCTTATTATCTTCAAAATTATTTTTATTTGTTTCGCCCTGGTGACTTCCCTTCAATCCTAAAACAAATGCATATCCATATTCTAAGAACAATTCCTGATTTCCTAACATATATACAAACTCATTTGGAACTAATAATTTACTGGAACAATAAGTTCTCAATATGATTTCCATAAATTTTTCCTCATTTTTAACTGAGAGTGCATTTAGTAATTGATAAATTGTTCCTCGAAGGCATTCATCTGTTGTCATTCCTCTGCTTTCTAATAATGCTTTCCTCAAAGCATATCCGCTGTTTCTCATGTTCATCTTGTTACTAAACATAATTCCTCCTTCATTTCCATTTCTAATAAGGTTTGATTGTAACTGTACTGCATATACAAGATAAGAAATCCCCATAATTCCCTCATTTTCTATAGAAGCCTTTAACAGTCGATTGAGAATTATATATTGTTTCTTATATTGTAA
>DVHN01000106.1 GCA_018712075.1 Candidatus Fimimorpha faecalis | reverse complement strand
ACTTCCGCAAGGCTGCTGGATAAGGTGGTCGGCGGGGAATAAAAAGTTGCCCTTGTTTCGGCTCGTAAGGGCAAAAACAAGGGCAAACAGATAAGGTTTGAATGAAAAACAGGCGTGAAGCCTTGAAAAATCAATGGTTCTTGAGGATTTGATAGATAAATTGGAATTTTAAATAAGGTTCTTTACATACTTTATCTCATATGATATAGTATAAAAAGATTGATAGAAGGGAGGTGGCTTGATGTCGGCCATTCGCAAGTAACAGGACAATAAAATTTTATTTTCATCTGAAAATGATGGGTTTCTTTGTTGTACTTATTTTGCGGATAGTTGCTCAGGCTGCCTCTTACTTAGGAGATCGTGTAGTGTTTCATTATCATTTTAATTAAGAATCGTTTGTTTAATGATCGTTCAGGCTCTGTACTGAATGGTAGTTGTAATGCTTGTTGATAGTGGAAGCAATAGAATCTGTGTTTCGTATTGATTGGATAACTCATCATTCGGGGGTTATCTTTTTTATTGTCCTGATACATGATGTATTTTTATAAATTTAGATTAATTGTGTGAGGAGATAATGGAAATGAACCGTGAAAATAAAAAAAAGCGATATGAAAAGGGATATTATAAAACACATCCATGTACAGACAGTTTTATATGCAAAGTTTGTGGACGATTAGTTGTATCTGCTGGAGCTGGCAGTGATCATCGCAATCATTGTCCAAATTGTCTATCCAGTCTTCATGTAGATATTGAACCAGGTGATCGTGAGTCCGACTGTGGTGGTATAATGGAACCAGTTGCAGTATGGGTAAGAAAGAATGGAGAATGGGCGATGATTCATCGTTGTCGCCGTTGTGGAAAACTCAGTTCAAATCGAGTTGCTGGGGATGATAACCCTATGAAGTTAATGTCTATTGCTATGAAACCTCTATGTTTGCCTCCATTCCCATTAGAACGAATAGAGGAAATGACAAAGTTAATGGCTGGAGATGGATATATGGAGAGATAAGAATTTTAATCTTATAACCATTCTGTGTTCAGAAGTATGGAAAAATCATTATATTGGATTATAGTGATAGATCAATCAAAAAAATGGAATCTATGAGGAAGTAACAGAATTGCTTCAAAAAAACTGGAAAAGAAATTATATAATCCGATTTTATTGGGGAATCCAATTCTTATAATGATGTGGTAGATGCTAAGGATGAGATTGTCATATGAGTATAGAACGTAGGTTCTTGAGATTATTCTAAGAAGCTGTGATAGCAGTTGTAGAATGTGAATGATAAAGATTAAATGAATTTATTTTAAGAGAGCAGTCTGATCGATACAGTTGCTCTCTTAAAATAAATTAGAAAGACTAAAATGTTTTTTGAATCTAATTGGAACGTTATTTTATTTTAATATTCCAATCATCATTCTGTATTATATATTGAAATTCTGTTAACTGATTATCTTCGATTACATGCAGTAATTCTTCAAAATCTTCTGCTGTTTTATAATTTGCAAGCTGATTTCTATCAACCCATTCCATTTTTCCCTCATTGGAGGAATGAAGTGTTCCTTCAAATTCACTTGTTTTGAATAAAAAGACTAGGTATCGCCCATTTTCAATTGGAAATTGTTTGATTCCACAAAGCTGAGGGTGGGAGATCGTAAGCCCAGTTTCTTCTTTTATTTCCCGAATCACTGCATCAACAATAGATTCATTTCGATTTACATGACCGCCAGGAAATGTATAACCTTTCCAATCTTCTTTTTTTCGGTCCTGTAATAATAATTTGTTTCCTTGATAAATTAAACATAATGTGGTTAATTCGACTCGTTCTGTTTTATCCATTTCATGCTCCTGTTTGTAGATATAATTACTATAAAGGCAGTTTAATCATACAATAATTAGAATAAAAGTGTCAATAAAGTAAAATTTTATTCTACATTATTACTTTATATATGATGTTTGGTGGGTATTGACAGATTCGTTTTATCAAGCTATACTATAAATAGTTCAAATTTGAATATTCCAAATTGGAAAGGAAGAGAGGTTTTGAAAAATATAAAAAGTATCTTGTTACTTCGTGATTTGGTAGATTCGTATGAAGCAGCTTGTAAACCAATATGCCGCAGCATAAAATTATCGCAGACGGCGTTTGATATTTTAGTGTTTTTAACAGATCATCCTGAATATGATACAGCAAAGGATATTAGCAAATACAGAGGAATTGAGCCGAATAAGGTATCATTCAATGTAGAGAGACTAGTGGAAGAGGGATATTTGGAAAGACATTCAGTTCCTGGAGATCGCAGAAAAGTACAACTAGTTTGTACGAAGAAGGTACAGGCAATTATGGAACAGGAACGGGAAATATCGGAAAAGTTTTATTCTACTGTGTTGGATGGTATGAGTGAGGAAGATATTTCTAAGTTCGAACAATATGTTCAGATTATTTGTAATAATATTAAAAAATTGAAACATATCTAAGCGTTGAAAAACTAGAAATATTGCGTATTGGTATGAGAGTCTGTGTTTAGAACTAATAGTAACAAATTAAAAATTTTTTCAAAAATGGGAAGGTAGGGGAAATGTGAATTTAAGAAGAAAAAAAATGCAGGAAAAACTGCAAGAAAAATTAAAGGAAACATTAAAAGCAGTGCTTCCAGTCATTATGATTGTGATGGTGCTGTGCTTTACCATTGCTCCGATTGAACCAGGAATACTATTAGCATTTTTATTGGGGGCAGTATTCCTGGTTGTGGGAATGGTATTTTTTACACTTGGGGTAGACTTATCCATGATTCCTATCGGAGAAAATGTAGGAACTTGTATGACGCAAACCAAAAAACTGTGGCTAATGATAGTTTTAAGTTTTATTCTTGGTTTTATCGTTACGATATCTGAGCCAGATTTGCAAGTATTGGCAGAACAAGTACCTTCTGTGCCGAATATGATACTTGTACTGTCAGTTGCGTTTGGTGTAGGTATATTTCTCGTGACTGCATTATTGAGAATGTTATTTGGCATTACACTGGCACATATGCTTGTTGCACTTTATAGTATTGTGTTTCTACTAGCATATTTTGTACCTGGTGATTTCATTGCCGTGGCATTTGATTCAGGTGGCGTAACGACAGGACCAATGACAGTTCCATTTATTATGGCATTGGGAATTGGTATTTCTTCTATCCGAAGCGATAATCGGGCAGAGGATGACAGTTTTGGTCTTATAGCGCTTTCGTCGATTGGTCCAATTTTATCCGTTCTTGTGTTGGGACTGATTTATCATCCAGAAAGTACAGAATATGCGGCAGAGGCCGTCCCAGAAATTGGAAATTCTGTAGAGTTATGGAGTGTTTTTATTCATGGATTGCCGAAATATATGGAAGAGATGGCGATTTCACTATTGCCAATTATTGTATTCTTTCTTATTTTCCAATTAATGTTCCGCAAAATGAAAAAAAGAATGTTGATTAAGATAGTGATAGGAATGATCTATACTTATATTGGATTAGTACTATTTTTAACTGGAGTAAATGTGGGATTTATGCCGGCAGGCAGTTATCTTGGTCAGGTAATTGCAGGAAACCCGTTTAAATGGTTCATTGTGCCAATTAGTATGCTGATTGGATATTTTATTGTATTGGCAGAGCCAGCGGTTATGGTATTGACACATCAAGTAGAAGAAATTACTTCTGGCACGATTACAGCAGGTGCAATGAGCTTAAGCCTATCCATCGGTGTCGGTGTATCACTTGGGCTTGCCATGATACGTGTATTAACTGGAATTTCTATTTTCTGGTTTTTAATTCCAGGATATGCAGTGGCGCTTATTTTATCATTTTTTGTACCAAAAATATTTACGGCAATTGCATTTGATTCAGGTGGTGTAGCGTCAGGACCAATGACGGCTACCTTTCTACTTTCGTTTGCCATTGGGGCATGTATGAGCGTAGGAGGGAATATTGTTACCGATGCGTTTGGAATTGTTGCTATGGTTGCTATGACTCCGTTAATTACGATTCAGATTTTGGGACTGGTATATCAGATAAGATCGAGACATTCAGAGAAAGCAGAACGAGAAGCTGGAGCAGATATTCTTTCGCAGATTTCAGATGATGAAATTATAGAACTTTAAGAGGTAGAATAATATGAGTATTTATATGATGATGACCATTACAAAGCGCTCGATAGGGCGAAGATTAGATGCCATTTATGAACGAAACGGTCTGTCTGCGACCTTTGGTATGTTAGCAAAAGGAACTGCCAATAGTGAAATGTTAGATTTTCTGGGAATGGAAGTAACGGAAAAACTAGTAATGATGTCAGTTGTAACAGATGATATGTGGAAAACAGTGAAAAAAGATCTGGAAAAAGAAATTCAGATTGATGTTCCTGGTACAGGTATCGCCTTCCTTATGCCTCTTTCAAGCATAGGAGGAAAAAAAGTATTACAGTTTCTGATAAATGGACAGAAATTTGAGGAGGAGGAGAGCGTCATGAAAAACACAGTATATGAACTGATTGTTGTAATAGCAAACCATGGACATAGTGAAGAGATTATGGATGCGGCAAGAGAAATGGGAGCAGGCGGAGGAACCGTCATCCACGCAAAGGGAACTGGACTTGAGAAAGCAGAGAAGTTTCTTGGCGTTTCCATTGTAAATGAAAAGGAAATTATTTTTATTGTGACGAAAGCAGCAGATAAAAACGGAATTATGAAATCCATTATGGAAAAAGCGGGATTACAGAGTGAAGCAAAATCTGTTGTATTCTCCATACCAGTAACCGATACGGCAGGATTACGTTTACAAGAAATACAATAATAGGAAATAAAAATAAGACTTATTCTATGCTTCTAGGTAGAGTAAGTCTTATTTAGATAGAATAAAAAGGAAAGAGAGGAATTTATGATGACAGAGAAACAGCGTATGTTATCGGGGAAATTATATAACCCGTATAAAGTGGAATCAAACTGGGGAACATGCAAAGAAGTACTAAACAAGTTTAATTCTATGTCTTGGAAAGAGGCAGAGGAACGGATGCTTTTGCTAAAGCAATTATTTGGCAGATTGGGAGAGGGAGGATATATTGAACCTCCATTTTACTGTGACCATGGTGATAAAATTTTTATTGGTATAAATTTCTATGCGAATACAGAATTGCTGATTTTGGATGAGGCAGAAGTTATAATTGGAAATAATGTATTTTTTGCACCTAGAGTAAGTATTTATACAGCAGCGCATCCAATTGATGCGTTTGTTCGAAATACAAAGTTGGAGTATGCGAAAAAAGTTACAATTGGAAATGACGTATGGATTGGTGGAAATGTTGTTATCAATCCTGGTGTTCATATTGGAAATAATGTAGTAATCGGTTCTGGTTCGGTTGTAACAAAAGATATTCCAGATGGAGTGATTGCAGCGGGAAATCCATGCAGAGTGATTCGGGCGATTGAGGAAAGCGATCGTATTTATTGGAAAAATCAGATGGAAGAATATTATTCAGAACAAAAGAAGAAAGATGCTTATTAAAAAAAGATTCATTTGCCTTTTGATTCTGGATGATTGTTTTGCTATACAGGATATGTATGACGAGTAATAATTTATAGGTATTGGACATGAAATAATAAGATAGATTATAATAGAAAATAATAAAAATAAAAAATCAGTCTTTAAGAAAAGGAGTCGATAGCAAATGAAGTATCAAATATTGGGGAACTCTGATTTAAATGTATCTCGTATTTGTATGGGTTGTATGGGATTTGGTGATGCAAAAAAAGGACAGCATACATGGACATTGGATGAGGAACATTCGAGAGAAATCATGAAAAGAGGCTTAGAATTAGGGGTTAACTTCTTTGATACAGCTATTTCGTATCAGAGTGGAACAAGTGAGCAGTACGTAGGACGAGCACTCCGAGATTATGCAAGAAGAGAAGAGGTAGTAGTAGCTACAAAATTTTTGCCTCGAACACAAGAAGATATTGAGAGTGGAATTAGTGGGCAGCAGCATATTGAGCGTATGATAAACCAAAGTCTAAAAAATCTTGGAATGGATTATGTGGATTTATATATTTATCATATGTGGGATTATCAGACACCGCTTTATGAAATTATGGATGGACTGAATCGTGTTGTAAAGTCTGGAAAAGCTCGTTATATTGGAATTTCTAATTGTTTTGCATGGCAATTAGCAAAGGCTAATGCATTGGCGGAAAAAGAAGGATTTGCAAAATTCGTTTCGATTCAGGGACATTATAACTTAATTTTCCGAGAAGAGGAACGAGAAATGGTTCCTTATTGCAGAGAAGAAAATATTGCATTGACTCCGTATAGTGCATTGGCAGGAGGACGTCTTGCGAAACATCTGGGAGAAACTTCCAAGAGGTTGGAAGAAGACAGTTATGCGAAATTCAAGTATGATAAAACAAAAGAGCAGGATGAAGTAATTATTAGCAGGGTAGCAGAGTTGGCGGATCAAAAAGGAATTTCTATGACGGAGATTGCATTGGCATGGCTTTTAACAAAAGTAACAGCTCCAGTTGTAGGGGCTACAAAATTCCATCATATTGAAGGAGCTGCAAAGGCAGTGGAAGTTGCTTTAAGCGAGGCAGAGATTGCATATTTGGAAGAGGCTTATGTTCCACATAGTTTAGTTGGAGTTATGGCACAAAACAGTGCGAAACCACGCCAGGAAAAACCAGTGTGGTCAGTTGGAGATCAAACATTTGAAAGGAAGGAATAACATGAAACATTTATATGAAACAGATCCAGAATTCATGGAACGATTGGAATATTTCTGTGAAGAAGTCCAAAAAGAAGAAGGTCAACAGCTTGATGATGTAACAAGATATATGGCTATTTTATCCACATTGATTGGATGCCAAGGAGTAGATGCCTATCAATCCGTTTTGCCAGAAGCTTTGGATAAAGGATTAACACCTGTAATGGTAAAAGAAATTGTATACCAATCGACGGATTATGTAGGAATTGGAAGAATGCTTCCGTTTTTAATGGCTACCAATGAAATATTTAGAGAAAGAAATATTGCAATGCCTTTGGAAGGACAGGCAACTACTACATTGGAAGATCGCCTGGAAAAAGGTGCACAGGCACAAGTAGATATTTTTGGCGAGGGTATGAAGGAATTTTGGAAAAAAGGACATATCAATCGCTGGCTTGCTGCGAATTGTTTTGGAGACTATTATACGAGAAAAGGGCTTGATTACAAACAGAGAGAATTAATCACGTTTTGTTTTCTGGCTGCACAGGGAGGCTGTGAACCACAGTTAACGAGTCATGCAGCAGGAAATATGAGAATTGGAAATGATAAAGAATTTCTGATTCGAGTAATTTCTCAATGTTTGCCATACATTGGATATCCACGCAGCTTAAATGCATTAACATGTGTGAATAAAGCCGCAGAAAATGATTAACTTATACTAGATGAGGATGATAAAGACTGCGGAAGGTATGCTTAAAAAGTATATGAATCAATAAAAATAAAGTATTAGACGCAAAATATTGATTCCGTTATAATGTAAATGTATTAGAAGTTTTTCTTCTAAATACATTTACATTATGGGCAGATAATGCAGTGGTGGAAGGAGAAGTCGATGCAGTGAGTTCTCCTAGTGTAACAAAACCAGGAAATGTGGAACAGTTGGCTCTATGGGTACAGGAAAAAACAGGAGGAGAACTCTTTTCGATTCGTGTAACAGAACCGTATCCAAGTGATTGGGATGAATGTTTAGAACGTGCGAATGAAGAAAAGGCAGATGGTGCCCGTCCAGAATTAGTACAGACCGTAGAAAATATGGAAGACTATGATGTGATTTTTTTAGGTTATCCAAATTGGTGGTATAGTTGTCCAACGGCAATTCTTTCTTTTCTGGAAGAATATGATTTGTCAGGGAAACAGATTTATCTGTTTTGCTCCCATGGTACAGGAGGACTTGCCAGTAGTGTAGAAGATATTCGTGCAGCGATTCCAAATAGTAGTATTTCGGAACATGTATTTGATGTTTATGAAGAAGATGCAGCATCCTCCAAGCAGGATATTGAAATTTGGCTGGAGGAGCTTGGATATTAGAAAATAGTTGGAATAGGAGAAATGAAGATGGAATATCGAAAACTTCCGAGAGGAACTGAACAGATTAGTATTATTGGTATTGGCAGCAGTGCAATTGGAATGGCAGGGGAAAAAGAGATAGAAGAAACCATTGCATTTGCGTTAGAAAATGGAGTGAACTATTTTGATATGGCGTCTGCGGATGCAGCACCGTTTCTGGCTTATGGACGGGCAATATCTGGAAATAGAGAGCGTGTTTATTTTCAGATTCACTTTGGAGCAAATTATAAAACTGGAAAATATAGCTGGACGACAAAGCTGGATGAAATAAAACGATCGGTGGATTGGCAGCTCAAATCTCTAAAAACAGATTATATTGACTTTGGTTTCATTCATTGTATTGATGAGCAAACCGATTGGAATCAGATTTTGTCAAATGGAGTTGTAGATTATATTCAACAGCTGAAAAAAGAAGGCGTTATTCATCATGTTGGTTTATCTTCCCATACACCAGAAATTGTCAATCAAGTATTGGATCAGCAACTGATTGATATGCTTATGTTTAGTATTAATCCAGCCTATGATTATCGGCATGGGGAATATGCGATTGGAAGTGTGGACGAACGAATGACAATGTATCGGCGTTGTGAAGCAGAGGGTGTTGGTATTTCTGTTATGAAAGCCTTCAGCGGAGGTCAGCTATTAAACGCAAAAACCTCACCGTTTAAAGAAGCAATGACGGAGTACCAATGTATTCAATATGCGTTGGATAAACCAGGCGTATTGACCGTTCTTCCTGGAGTACGAAATAAAAAGGATTTGGAACGAATTTTAGGATTTTTGCAGGCAGAGGAAAAAAAAAAGGATTATTCGATTTTAGGAAACTTTACACCTCAAGATGCAGAGGGAGTCTGTGTTTATTGTAACCATTGTCAGCCATGTCCAGTAGGATTAGACGTGGGTCTAATCAATAAATATTATGATCTTGCCTTGGCAGGAGATGAGTTAGCAAAGGATCATTATAAGAATTTAAAGAAAAAAGCAGAGGATTGCATCAAATGTGGTCACTGCAATTCTAGATGTCCATTTCATGTGAATCAAATTCAAAGAATGGAAGAAATTTCAGCTTATTTTGGAGCGTAGTTATTTATGCAAAGTATGTTTGTATTTTTTGATATGGAGCAGCCATTGATTCAGTTTTTTGCAGAGTATTTAGCAATGATGGGATTAGGGGGTTGTCTTGCTTATTATGCAGCAAGGCTAATTCAGAGGAGGTATGTATCAAAGGAATGAAAGTGGAATAATGAATTTGTGAAACGGTTGTTGTAAAATATTGCAGCAGCCGTTTTGTAGTATGACGGGGTGTGTAATATATGATTGAGTTTGGACAAAAAATAGGAATTTTAAAAAAAAGTAAGAAATTATTAGTTGAATATATACAAAAAAATTGTTATACTATAAAAAAATAAAAGAAGGGAGGAGTAGGTATTTCAAAAAGGGTAAAGCTAACAAGAACATTAGTACTGGCTTTGAAAATAGCAATCGGAAGCTGTATAGCGATTTATATTGCAATGCAATTAAATTTGGAGTTTGCTACTTCGGCAGGAACAATTACATTACTTACAATCGTAACAACTAAGTGGGAAACATTAAAACTTTCTGGTTTTCGAATTTTAACGTTTCTCATTTCTGTGTTTCTTTCATGGATCTTTTTCCGTAATATTCAAAGTGACTGGTTAGCATATGGTTTATTTACATTTTTGATAGTGGCGATATTAGAATGGTTGGGGTGGAAAGCTACTATTTCAGTAAATTCCGTAATTGGTACCCATTTTTTGACAACACATGATTTTGGGTTTCATTCTATTGTAAATGAGTTTATGCTTGTTATGATAGGAATTTCATTGGCCATTTTATTGAATTTAATTCAAGATAATGAAGGACAAAAAACTAGAATTATCCGAAATATGCGCTATGCAGAACAGGAATTAAAACGAATCTTAGAAAAGTTGGCAGCGTATCTTTTTAATGAAACAATCGAAGGAAATGTATGGGATGATATTATTAAATTAGAAAATGATCTGGAAACCTATACCGACATGGCTTATGAATATCAGAACAATACGTTTCAATCGCATCCAAGCTATTATATTCATTATTTTGAGATGCGTACAAAGCAATGTAATGTTCTTCATAACTTGCATTATGAGATGAAACGGATTCGTAGTTTGCCAAAGCAGGCACAGATCGTTGGAAAGTATATTATTTACTTAAAAGATTATGTGGAAGAAAGAAATGATCCAGTGAAACAAATTCATAAGTTAGAACAACTTTTTGAAGATATGAAGAAAGAAGATCTGCCAAAAAGTAGGGAAGAATTTGAAAATAGAGCAAAACTATATCATATACTAATGGATTTGGAAGAATTTTTAGTTTTTAAACGAAGATTTATTGAGTCTCTAGATGAAAGACAGAAGAAGATTTATTGGGGAGAAGAAAAAAAGAAAAAGATCTCTAAAAATAGCCAGTACTATAAATGAGTGAAAGGAAGAAATGATTATGAATAATATTCCAGAATTAAAAATTGGGGTTGTAGCAGTTAGCAGAGATTGTTTTCCAGAAAGCCTTTCGGTTAATCGAAGAAAGGCTTTAATACAAGCATATAAAGAAAAATATGGAGATGCAGATATTTATGAATGTCCAATCTGTATTGTAGAAAGTGAAATACATATGGTACAGGCATTGGAAGATGTGAAAGCAGCAGGATGTAATGCTTTGGTAGTATATCTTGGAAACTTTGGACCAGAGATTTCAGAAACATTGTTGGCAAAACATTTTGAAGGTCCAAAAATGTTTATCGCAGCAGCGGAAGAATCGAAAAATAACTTGACGCAAGGACGTGGTGATGCCTACTGCGGAATGTTAAATGCGAGTTATAATTTAAAACTGCGTGGCGTAAAGGCATATATTCCAGAATCTCCAGTTGGAACAGCACAGGAATGTGCAGATCGAATTGCAGAATTTCGTCCGATTGCCAGAGCGATTGTTGGTTTAAGTAATTTGAAGATTATTAGTTTTGGACCACGTCCAACGAATTTTCTTGCATGTAATGCTCCGATTCAGCAGCTTTATAACCTTGGCGTAGAAATTGAAGAAAATTCAGAATTAGACTTATTTGAAGCATTCCATAAACATGCAGGGGATGAAAGAATTCCAGCCATTGTAAAAGAAATGGAAGAAGAATTGGGCGAAGGAAATAAAAAACCAGAAATTCTGGAAAAATTGGCTCAATATGAATTAACATTGAAAGACTGGGTAGAAGAACATAAAGGATACCGAAAATATGTTGCAATTGCTGGCAAATGCTGGCCTGCGTTCCAAACGCAGTTTGGATTTGTACCTTGTTATGTAAATAGCCGTTTGACCGATCAGGGAATCCCTGTATCTTGCGAAGTAGATATTTATGGAGCTTTGAGCGAATTTATTGGAACGGTTGTAAGTCAAGATACGGTAACACTTTTGGATATTAATAATACGGTTCCGTATGATTTATATAAGGAAGAGATCGAACCAGAATTTAACTATACATCGGATGATGTATTTATGGGATTCCATTGTGGAAATACTGCTTCTTCAAAGCTTTCTTTCTGTGAGATGAAGTATCAGATGATTATGGCCAGAACGCTTCCAGAAGAAGTGACGCAGGGAACGCTGGAAGGAGATATTATTCCTGGAGAGATTACATTTTATCGTCTTCAAAGTACATCCGACAATAAACTTCGTGCCTATATTGCACAAGGAGAAGTGCTTCCAGTCAAAACTCATTCGTTTGGATCAATTGGTATTTTCGCAATCCCAGAGATGGGAAGATTTTATCGCCATGTTTTAATTGAAGGTAACTATCCACACCATGGAGCAGTAGCATTTGGACATTTTGGAAAGGAACTGTTTGAAGTATTTAAATATATTGGAGTGGAGCCAACTGAAATTGGATACAACCAACCAAAGGGAGTTCGCTATCCAACGGAAAATCCGTGGAGGTAATTCTATGTTGTTTATCGGTATTGATCTTGGGACATCGGCAGTTAAGCTGCTTTTAATGGATCAAGATGGTCAAATTCATAAAATTGTATCTAAGGAATATCCAATTTATTTTCCGCATCCAGGCTGGTCGGAACAAAGACCAGAGGACTGGTTTGCTCAGACGATGGATGGAATCAAAGAGTTGATTGCAGACTGTGACCGTACAGAAGTGAAGGGAATTAGTTTTGGAGGTCAGATGCATGGTCTGGTTATTTTGGATGAAAACGATCACGTTATCCGTCCTGCCATTCTCTGGAATGATGGAAGAACGGGAAAGGAAACGGATTATTTGAATGAAGTAATCGGGAAGGACAAGCTTTCCCAGTATACTGCAAATATTGCGTTTGCTGGTTTTACTGCACCAAAGATTCTCTGGATGAGAGAAAACGAACCAGAAAATTTTGCGAAAATTCAAAAAATTATGCTTCCAAAAGATTATTTGGCATATTGTCTGTCAGGAACATTTTGTACAGATTATTCTGATGCATCGGGAATGCTGCTTTTGGATGTAGAACATAAGTGTTGGTCAAACGAAATGTTGGATCTTTGTGGAATTACAGAACAACAGCTTCCAACACTATATGAGAGCTATGATGTGGTTGGAACAATAAAATCAGAAATTGCGCAGGAACTGGGGCTCTTACCAGATACGAAAATTATTGCGGGTGCAGGTGACAATGCCGCAGCAGCAGTCGGAACTGGGACTGTGGGAAATGGAAGATGTAATCTGTCACTTGGAACTTCGGGTACGATTTTTATTTCCAGTAAGGAATTTCGAGTAGATGAACATAATGCATTGCATTCATTTGACCATGCGGATGGATATTATCACTTAATGGGATGTATGTTAAGTGCGGCATCTTGTAATAAATGGTGGATGGATGAAATTTTAAAAACAACGGCATATCAGGAAGAACAGGAGAATATTACAAAGCTAGGAGAAAATTCCGTGTTCTACTTACCGTATTTAATGGGAGAGCGTTCTCCGCATAATGATCCAAAGGCAAGAGCTACATTTACAGGAATGACGATGGATACGACGAGAGAAGACATGACATTGGCGGTCTTAGAAGGTGTTGCATTTGGATTGAGAGATTCCCTGGAGATAGCTAGAAAATTAGGAATTCCGATTCAGCGAAGCAAAATTTGCGGAGGCGGTGCGAAAAGTCCTTTGTGGAGAAAAATCATTGCCAATGTTATGAATTTAAGTTTGGATATCATTGAAAGTGAAGAAGGCCCAGGTTACGGAGCTGCAATGCTGGCTGCGGTAGGCTGTGGTATATTTGAAACTGTGGAAGATGCAGCAAATAAACTAGTTAAAGTAACGGATACGGTGGAACCAGATCCAGAGCTAGTAAATAAATATGAAAAACGTTATCAACAGTTTAAACAAATATATCCAGCTTTAAAAGATATATTTCAGCAAATATAAGATTGATAAATTAAATAGTCAGAAAAAACTAAAAATACAAAGAGATAAAGCCATTGGTTTTATCTCTTTTTTTGCTGCAATGTATAAAAAGAAGGTCAAATATTAAATTGTATTTCTTAATTTTTAGTAGGAAATAAATGAAAAAGAGGTAAGAAAAAAAGAAGATTAGAAAAGGAAGAAATTTTTAAAAAATTTCCTACAAAAGATAAAAAGATTGTGTTATAATAAAAATACGTGCAGGACGGAATGCATAAATTGTCAGGAGGATTCGATTATGATTCAAAAAGAAAAAGTAAAATTAATGACAAAAATGGCAATTTTCGAAAAAAAAGAATATACAAAAGCAATGGAAATTATGCGTTACCGTCGTCAGGATTATATTGCATTGCATGTTATTTTATCATGGATTTGTGCTGTTATATCGGTTGGGTTTATCGTTGCATTAATGGCTTTTTATATAATAAGTAAAGGATCGCAAATATTATTCCAGCCATCCTACTTAAAAGTAACTGCGATTATAGGCTTTGTGTTGTTCATAATGTTTAGCTTTATTTATTGTTTTCTAACCTATTGGCATTATGTAGAACAATATGAAGAAGCAGAGAAAAAATTTAAAGAGTATAAAGAAATGTTAGATCAATTAAACCAGCTTTATGAAGAATAACGACAAGACTGAGAAAATAACAAAAATCGGAGGGTTCTGGATGGTAGGATTGTTGCTTTTTCGGGAAAAAGTGCGAAACTTATTTTTTAAATATGATTTTTATATCATAGCTATAGGAAAGTTTTTTCTGTCGTTAATTGTGTTGTTGCTAATCAATGCACAGATTGGATATTCTCAGACAGTTAATAATCCATTTCTTATAATTGGGTTGTCATTGATATGTGCATTTTTATCGCCAATAGCAATTGCTTTCTTTTCATCCATTGTAGTTTTAGCAAATTTTGTAGCTGTTTCGGTAGAAATTGCAGTGATGGTGGGAATATTATTTTTCATTATGTTTTTATTTTATTTTATTTTTAAGCCAGGAAATACGTATTTGGCAGCACTTAGCATTATTTTTTGCTTTTTGCAAATGCCAGGCTGTATTGCTGTAGTAGCTGGATTGATTGCAGGTCCAATTACAATTATTCCTATTATATTTGCAATGATTTTCTATACACTTATCAATGGAGTAAGTACAAATTTTAGTATATTATCCAGTCAGATTGGAACAATCGGAATTTTACAAAAATTTATATATCCACTTGATATACTTTTAAAGGCGGATAAAATGTGGGGGATGATTTTAGCAATTGTACTAACGATTTGCATTGTTTATTGGATTCGTCAAATGTCGATTCCCTATTCCTGGGATATTGCGGTTGCGGCGGGAACGGTAAGTTATACATTGATTTTACTAATATTTACCTTTGTAGGAAATATAAAGATGAATCTAGTTTTATTATTTATTAGTGCAATCGTAGGAGGTGTAATAGCTGCTGTTTATCAGTTTTTTGTCTTTGCGGTAGATTATTCGAGAACAGAATACACGCAGTTTGAAGACGATGATTATTATTATTATGTTAAGGCAGTACCAAAGATAAAAGTAACGGATACTGATGTAAAGGTAACCAACATTACTGCTAAGACAACAGAAGAAGAAAAAGGAAATCTTGATGAAAGTGGTTTGAACGAACCATAATTATGGATGGGAGGAGCTCCATGCAGTCGATCAGAACATGGATTGAAAAATATTTTATATGGTCACCATTAAACATACGCTTATCAGATATTGTCGAGATATTGATTTTAGCATTTGTCGTATACAATATTATTTTATGGTTTAAGCGTACACAGGCGTGGTTGCTTTTAAAGGGGATTATTGTTTTAGTAGCTGTGTATGCACTAGCTAGTTTATTTCGATTGAATAATATTACGTTTTTGTTTGAACGTGCTATGGATGCTTTTCTTGTGGCGGTAATTGTTATTTTTCAGCCAGAACTAAGAAGAGCGTTGGAGCAACTTGGAAAGCGAAATATTTTGTCTGGGTTAATTCCATTTGATGATAGCAAAGATAAAAATGAACGATTTTCAAATGAGACGGTAGATGCAATTATTCGTGCGACATTTGAACTTGGAAGAGCCAAAACAGGAGCTTTAATTGTAATTGAACAAAATATTTTATTAGAAGAATACATTAATACGGGTATTATATTGGATGCAGAGGTAAGTGCTCCGCTGCTTGTGCAGATTTTTGAGCATAATACTCCATTGCATGATGGCGCTGTTGTAATAAGAGGAGATAAGATTGTAGCGGCTACTTGTTATTTGCCGCTTTCAAATAATATGAATATTAGTAAAGAACTTGGAACGAGACACCGAGCAGGACTTGGAATCAGTGAAGTTACAGACTCTGTTACAATTATTGCTTCGGAGGAAACAGGAGCGGTATCATTGGCCGTAGGAGGGGAATTATTCCGTAATATTGACAGTGATAAGTTAAGAGCAAAACTTCTGTTTATGCAGAAAAACACATATGATATTAAACGTTTTAAGTTATGGAAAGGAAAGCGAAAAGATGAAGAATAAACTGAAAAAAATGCTTTCGACGAATATAGCATTAAAAGTAGTTTCCTTATTTCTGGCTTTTCTTTTGTGGCTTGTAGTAAGTAATAGTCAAAATGCAATTCAGACAAAGTCAGTAAAAGTAGATATTAATTATACAAATGAAGAAGCATTGCAAGATGCCGGTTATATTGTGACTTCAAGACAAACTTCTATTGTTATTACAGTAGAAGTGAGGAAGAACGACTATTATAAAGTAACCGCCGATAATTTTGTTGCAACTGCTGATCTAAGCAAACATATGGGAGAAGATTTATCTTCTCAGCTCGTTAAGGTACAGGTGGAAACGACAGGTGAAGAAGAAAATGTAATAAAAAATTGGAATTATCCAAAGGATGGACCATGGATTACAGTAAAGATGGATGAACTTCAAACGAAAGAAATGGAAGTAGAATTAGTTCAAACGGGTGCTGTGGATAATTCCTATGTTTTGAATAAAGAAGGATTGACAATGGAGCCTCAGACAGTAACGGTAAGTGGTCCAAAATCTGAGTTTGGAAGCCTGACTGCAGTGAAAGCTCAAGTTGATTTAGCACAGTTTTCACCTGAAAATACAGAGATGACGTTGCCGCTGGCACTTTATGATGCCAATAATAATGTGATTGAATCGGAAAATCTTATTTTAGACCCGAGTCAAGTTGTAGTTCGAGCTGGAGTAAAGCAGCTAAAAGAAGTTGGTATTACATTTGAGGGAGTTAGCGGTGAACCAGGCGCTGGGTATGGATATAGTCAAATATCCTGTGATACGACAACGATTGCGTTAGCAGGATTAAAAGCATCTTTGGCAGAAATAAGCAGTATTACAATACCAAAGGATGCATTAGATATTACAGGAGCAACACAGACGATAGAAAGGGACATTGATATCACATCCTATCTTCCAGATGGGGTAGAAGTTTACAGTAATAATGTGATTACTGTGGAGATTGTCATTGAAAAACTAGAGACAAAGACTTATCAAGTTCCAGAATCTCAAATCAACTGGATAGGAAAGTTAGATCAATATGGATACCATATTGCTTCTGGAGAAGTATCCGTTGAATTGAGAGCGTTTGAAGAAGACCTAGATGGATTAGATGTAAGTCAAATCCAATTAAATGCCGATGTTTCAGGGCTAGGAGTTGGTACGCATACCGTTGTTTTTATAGTTAATGTCAGTGATGCATTTTCTGTAGTAGAACAACCAACTGCTCGTCTCCAAGTGACTTTATCAAAAGATTCAAATTCGTCGGTCTCTTCAAGTGAAATTTCGTCAGAAAAAGAGGAGGTAGATGATACAGAAAATATAACGAATTCTACTTCTTCCAGTGAATCCAGTAGTAATCAAGAACAGGAATCTTCCAAACAAGAAGATTTAGATGAAACAAAGTCACAAGAGTCTAGCTCACAAGACAATAGTTCAAGAGAGACGGTAAGTGATGACGAAAATACTTCTTCTAAATAACGAAGAAGAAGTAAACTGGCAAATGAAACGATTGGAGGAAAGAAAATATGGTTAGCCAAAAAGTTACAATTAAAAATCCAACAGGATTGCATTTAAGACCAGCAGGAATCCTATGCAAAAAGGCAATGCAGTATAGATCATCGATTCGCTTTCGTTTTCGTAATACAACTGCAAATGCGAAGAGTGTATTAAGTGTACTGGGAGCTTGTGTAAAAGCAGGAGATGAAGTTGAATTCTTCTGTGAAGGCAGCGATGAAAAAGAGGCATTGGCAGATATTGTCAAATTGGTAGAAGACGGCCTGGGAGAATAATTGGGAAATTAGGAGAAAGCAATGCAGAAGAAAAGTTTTATTGTTCAAATAGCATTTTTAATACTAAGCATTGCCTCTATGATTATAAGCAAAGCCGGACAGCATATCGCTTCCGGCATTTTGCTTTTCGTAGGAGCAATTCTTTTATATGGTTATTATTTTTGGATTTCACATTCATTAGTGGATTTGAGAGCTTTGTTGTCTTTGTTTTGGATTGGAGGAGAAGGATTGGCTGCGTTGCAGCTTAGTCATTTACAGACAGATTGGACCAACACAACATGGGTTTGTTTTACAGGGTTTTATTTTATGTTTATTATAGGATATGAATTGGCTCAATTTTACTTAAGGGGGTATCGAACGAAAAAGAAGAGGGTATATAATAGAGCAAAAATATCGAGCTGCTTAATGATTTGTATTATTTTAATTGCAGTGGGATCTCTGGTTAGTTTTATTACAGAAGTAGTATGTTTAGGATATGTTCCGATTTTATCAGAAGAAACCCACGCCTATAGTAATTTTCATATGACAGGAATTCATTACTTTACTGTGACATGTATGATGGTACATGCATTAACATTAATTTATATTATGAATCGGAAATCCAAGATGGATAAGGCAGACGTTGCAATGCTAGTTATATGTAACTGTATGGCTTTGCTCGTGGCAGTTGCATGTATTTCTAAATTCCAGCTTTTATTAACGGTTGCTCTGCCAACAATTATTTATCTGAGCATAAAAAAAGACATCAATTATCGGAGACTCTTCTTATGGGGAGGAATTGGAGTTGTGGCATTGGCTGGTTTATTTGCTTTTATGATTATAAGACGAAATTATGGAGAGGGATATTTGAATGATATTTTTGAAATGAGAAATAAAAATCTTCCAATGGCAGTTCAATATCCTTATATGTATATTGCAAATAATTATGCTAATTTTAATTGTATGACAGAACAATTAACACAGCATTCATGGGGATTAAGGATGTTATTTCCAGTCTTTGCATTAACAGGACTAAAGTTTGTATTTCCACAATTAGTTGCATTCCCAATATATATTACAAAAACAGAATTAAATACATTGACAATTATTTATGATGCATTTTATGATTTTGGTGTAGTGGGAGTATTGGGATTTGGAATAGTATTAGGAGTTGTCTGTGCTTATATGACAAGAAAAATTAAAAAAAATAAAAATCCGATTATTTATCTCTTTTATGGGCAGATTGCAATGTACTTGGTACTATCATTTTTTTCTACATGGTTTAGTATACCGACCACATGGTTCTGGTTTGCAGTAACAGCGTTTTTATATTTAATAGTAGAAAAGGGTTCTAGAAAGAAAATAGTTTTGTTATAAATCCAATTTTTGGTTGACAAAAGCATGGATAATGGGGTACAATGTCACAAGGCTGAATTTTTGAATGCGTGTATACAATTT
This sequence comes from Candidatus Fimimorpha faecalis, assembly GCA_018712075.1. Classification (GTDB taxonomy): domain Bacteria; phylum Bacillota; class Clostridia; order Lachnospirales; family Lachnospiraceae; genus Fimimorpha; species Fimimorpha faecalis. The sequence goes on along the minus strand of DVHN01000106.1, from coordinate 9,708 downwards.
AAAAATGCAACTATAGCCAACGGTTGAACAAAAGTTCATCCATCCCTGAATTTATACCGCAGTGAGTGCGGCATTAAAAGGTAAATATGAGGAGGAATTGTGATGGTACCATACAGAGAGTTGAGTAAAGAAGAACTGCTAGAGTTAAAGTCAAGCTTAGAAGCAAAGTATCAAGAGTTTCAGAGTAAAAACTTAAAATTAGATATGTCCAGAGGAAAACCTTCCATCGAGCAGTTAGATTTAACAATGGAAATGATGGATGTGTTAAATAGTCATTCTGACTTGACGAGTGAAGATGGATTGGACTGTAGAAACTATGGCGGATTAGATGGTATTCCAGAAGCGAAGCGTTTAATGCAGGAAATTATGGAAGTTGGAGATGAAGAAATTATCATCTACGGCAATGCCAGTTTAAACATTATGTATGATACGATTTCACGTTCCATGACACATGGAGTAATGGGAAGCACTCCATGGTGCAAGTTAGATAAAGTGAAATTTTTATGTCCAGCTCCTGGATATGACAGACATTTTGCTATTTGTGAATTTTTTGGAATTGAAATGATTACGGTTCCAATGACTCCAAATGGTCCAGATATGGATATCGTTGAAAAATTAGTTCATGAAGACGAAGCAATTAAGGGAATTTGGTGTGTGCCAAAGTACTCCAATCCACAAGGATATGTCTATTCCGATGAGACAGTAATTCGTTTCGCTAATTTAAAACCAGCAGCAAAAGATTTCCGTATTTTCTGGGATAATGCATATTGTGTTCATCATTTATATTTTGATGATCCAGTAGAAATTTTGAATATTGTAGGAGAATGTAAAAAAGCTGGAAACCCAGATATGGTTTATAAATTTGCTTCTACATCCAAAATTAGCTTTTCTGGTGCAGGTATTGCAGCACTTGTAGCTTCCAAAGCGAATATCGATGATATTAAAAAACAGTTAGCAATTCAAACAATTGGATATGATAAAATCAATCAGCTCCGTCATGCACGTTTCTTTAAAAATAAAGCTGGTGTTTTAGAGCATATGAAGAAACATGCGGCAATTATGCGTCCAAAATTTGAAGCAGTATTGAATGTATTAGAAACAGAGTTAGGCGGATTGGAAATTGGCGAATGGACAAAACCAAAGGGTGGATATTTTATTTCCTTTGACTCTATGGAAGGATGTGCAAAAACAATTGTTGCAATGATGAAAGATGCAGGCGTTGTTATGACAAGCGCAGGAGCAACTTTCCCATATGGAAAAGATCCAAAAGATAGTAATATTCGTATTGCACCAAGTTTTCCTCCTTTAGAAGAGTTGGAATTGGCAGCGCAAATATTTACTGTTTGTGTAAAATTAGCAAGTGTAAATAAATTGTTAGAAACAAAATAAAAGAATAAAATAAGACGAAGATGGCTATAAATTTAAAAAATTTGTAGTCATCTTTTGATTTATACGATTCTGAATGAAAACAATCGTGTTATGAGAGAGAAAATCCATAAAGTAAAAAGGGAAAATTGGTTGACAATGAGAAATGAAGTGGTATAATAAAATTAATAATTAAAAGATTGTTTAATTGATAAAATAAAAATTAGGAGGAAATCAAATGAAGAAAGTATTTAAAGTAGAAGATTTGGATTGTGCTCATTGCGCTGCAAAATTGGAAGATGCCTTGAATCGTGTAAATGGAGTAAATAAGGCAACTGTTAACTTTTTGTCTCAGAAAATTACGTTGGATGTAGAGGATGGAAAACTCGATGAAGTAGTAAAAACAATGGTAAGTACTGCAAAGAAGATCGAACCAGACTGTACGATTTTAGTATAATTCAATGGATGGGGACTATTGCACAATTTTTTGTAATAATTTTGCAGTAGTCTCTTTTTTAATTCAAATAATAGGTGATAATATGACAGAAAAACAAAAGAAACAATTAGGCAAAATTTTAGTTGCAGCAATCATTTGTGTACCTACAGTCATACTCTCAATGCCAGATTGGGCAAAATTAGTTTTGTATTTGATTGGATATTTGATCGTAGGGTTAGAAATTCTAGAAAAAGCTTTAAAAAATATAAAAAATGGTCAAGTTTTTGATGAAAACTTTCTAATGTCCATTGCTACAATTGGAGCATTTTTACTCGGAGAATATTTAGAAGGGATTGCGGTGATGCTGTTTTATCAGATTGGAGAGTTGTTTCAATCGTATGCAGTCAATCAATCCAGAAAATCAATCTCAGATTTAATGGATATCCGTCCAGATCATGCAGTAGTTCTTCGGGATTCACAGGAAGAAGTTGTAGATCCAGAAGAAGTTGTGGTTGGAGAAGTAATTGTAGTACGTCCAGGAGAAAAAGTTCCACTAGATGGAACTATAATAGAGGGAAATTCCAGTTTAGATACTGCCGCATTGACAGGAGAATCGGTTCCAACAACGGTAACATCGGGAGAAACGATTCTTAGTGGCTGCATTAATTTAACAGGAGTTTTAAAAATTCGTGTAGAAAAAGAATTTGAACAATCAACGGTAGCAAGAATCTTAGATCTGGTGGAAAATGCAAGCAGTCAAAAGGCAAAAGTAGAAAACTTTATTACTCGGTTTGCACGTTATTATACACCGATTGTTGTTATGGCTGCTGCGGTTTTGGCAGTGATTCCTCCATTATTTTTACCAGATTATCCATTTGCAGTTTGGATTTATCGAGCACTTACATTTCTTGTTATTTCTTGTCCGTGTGCCCTTGTTATTTCTATTCCACTTAGTTTTTTTGGCGGAATTGGAGCTGCAAGCAGATCTGGTATTCTTGTAAAAGGGAGTAATTATTTGGAGCTGCTGTCAAATGCGGAGTTTGCAGTATTTGATAAGACAGGGACATTAACGGAAGGAGTATTTCGAGTAAGTGAAATTGTACCAGAGGGAATGGAACAGGAGGACTTATTAGGAATCGCTGCCTATGCGGAAGCCTATTCCAGCCATCCGATTGCTCAGTCAATATTGGAAGCGTATGGAAAACCAATTGATAAAACACAAATACATGAAATAAATGAAATCGCTGGAAGAGGAATATGGGCAAACGTTGGAGAAATTGAAGTTTATGCAGGTAATGCAAAACTGATGCAAGATATTGGAATTGAGTATCCAAAAGAAGTTCCAGCAGGTACAATAGTTTATATCGTGGTAGATTATGTGTATGCAGGATATTTATTAATTGCGGATGTTGTAAAGTCAGATGCGAAAAAAGCGATAGAAGATTTAAAGAAGATCGGAATTAAAAAGACAGTGATGTTAACTGGAGATTCTGATCTAATTGGACGTAGAATTGCAGAAAAGCTGGGAATGGATGAGGTATATACACAACTTCTGCCAGAAGATAAAGTAACAAGAATTGAAAGATTGATAGAAAGAAAATCGAACAAAGGAACACTCGTTTTTGTAGGAGATGGAATAAACGATACACCTGTTTTAGCCAGAGCAGACGTAGGGATTGCAATGGGAGGTCTTGGTTGTGATGCTACAATTGAAGCCGCAGATGTAGTGATTATGACAGATGAACCTTCAAAACTTGCGGCAATGATAAAAATAGCGAGAAAAACAGTAAAGATATGTCGTGAAAACATTGTTTTAGCATTAGGGATTAAGGCAGTTGTATTGCTGCTTGGAGCATTAGGAATTGCAGATATGTGGGCAGCAGTATTTGCAGATGTAGGAGTTGCAGTATTGGCAATTTTGAACGCAATGCGAACTCTTTATATAAAAAATAGAGAATAAATAAAAAGAGGAAATGAAAAACGGGATTGAAAAAATTGGTTGCAAAACAAGAGTATATGGGATAAAATGACAATAGATTGTTCGGAATGAAATGAAAAGTACAAATATAATTTGGGAGGTTCAAATGGAAAAGAAAGTTGCAAAAGATCTGCAATTCTTTCAAGTATTTTGGGTATTTATGTTTGCAGCATTTTTTGGGAGTTTAATACAGATCCTATTTAATAGTGTATTGCAGAGACGTTTTGTCGTTTGCAGCGGTTTAGTCTACGGATGGTTTAGTGTCTTTTGGGGACTCGGGGCAGTAATTGTAACGATATTTTTTCACAAAATGAAAGAGAGCCGTGATTTTATTTTAATTATTCTAGGAACTTTTGTCTGTGGAATCTATCAATATTTATTTCATATGATGGAAGAGCATCTATTTGAAATGCGTTTTGATACGACAAGTCAGTTTGATGTACTAAATGGACGCGTAGACATGCTGTTTTGTATTATAGGTGGAGTTTTGGTTATGTTCTGGGTTAAGGATATTTATCCTGTTTTTTCCAATATCCTTGGAAAAGTTCCAGCAGCGATGCGTAATATTGTCAGTATTATTTTAGTATTACTTATGGCTGCAAATTTAGGACTTAGTGGAATGGCTTTACATAGAATGGGAGAGCGTTATAGAAACTTGCCAGAACAGTCTGCATTGGATGTTTTTTTAGATTTGCAATATCCAAATGAATTTTTGGAAGCACGGCTGCCAAACATTCGCAGTGTAGAAGTACCGACGTGGATGGAAGAACTTCCAGTTGATTGGAATAGGATAAAAGAGAAGGCGAGAGATACTATTTTAAATTAAAATGATGAAGTGACGGTTTTGTCAGATCTGGAGGAGGTTTTGTTTAAAATAAAAGAAGGGTGGTAGAAATATTATGAGGGATAAAAAATATTTGGAACTATTGGCGAAAGAGTATCCAACGCAAAAAGATGCAAATAGTGAAATAGTGAATTTAATGGCGATTCGTCAGCTTCCAAAAGGAACCGAGTATTTTTTTAGTGATTTGCATGGAGAATATGAAGCATTTGTTCATTTACTACGCAGTGCATCAGGGGTAATTCGCACAAAAATTCGAGATTTATTTGACGATACGCTCTCAGAAAAGGAGCAGAATCAGTTGGCAAATTTGATCTATGAGCCAGAGAAGGTATTAATGTGTATTGATGAATTTAAGAAAGATGCTGAGGATTTTAAACGGCTGACGATTTATCGACTCGTACAAATTTGCCAGGAAGTTGGTTCTAAATATACCCGTTCCAAAGTAAGGAAGAAAATGCCAGTTGAGTATGCCTATATTTTGGATGAGCTTTTGAATGTAAGTTACAGTGGAGATAAAAAAACATACTATCAAGCGATTATTCGTTCTATTATGGAAGTAGAGGCAGAAGAAGATTTTATCCTTGCACTTTGTCATTTAATTCAGAATCTAAGTGTAGATAGGCTGCATATTATTGGAGATATTTTTGATCGAGGTCCGAGACCTGATATTATTATGAATGAATTAATGGCATTTCATGATGTAGATGTACAATGGGGCAATCACGATATTTCTTGGATGGGAGCCGCCTGTGGAAATCGACAGTTAATTGCAAATGTTGTACGTATGGGAATTAGCTATAATAACTTTGATGCACTGGAAGATGGATATGGAATTAATCTGCGTCCATTGTCTACATTTGCTTCAAATTTATATGGGGATGATCCTTGTACCGTATTTATGCCGAAAATTTTAGATGAGAACGAATATGATTTGGTGGATGCAGGATTGGCTGCTAAGATGCATAAAGCAATGGCGATTATTCAGTTTAAATTAATTGGACAGCTATTGGAACGCCATCCAGAGTACGAGATGGATGAGCGAAATGTGTTAAAGAAAATCAATTATGAGACTGGTACGATTCAGATTGGAAATAAGGAGTATCCACTATTGGACACACATTTTCCAACGATTGATCCCAAAAATCCGCTGGAATTGACGAGAGAAGAAAATGATTTAATGAATACGATTGAGTATTCCTTTAAGCATAGTGAAGTATTGCACCGTCATATTCGGTTTTTATACTCCAATGGAGGAATGTATAAAAAAGTGAATTCCAACTTGCTGTTTCATGGTTGTATTCCGATGACAAGAGATGGAGAATTTGAATCACTGAAAATCGGAGATTCCTACTATAAAGGAAAAATGCTGTTGGATAAAATTAATCAGATGGTTCGAAATGCATATTTTCTCCCAGAAAGAAATGAGGAAAAACAAAACGCAGTAGATTTTATGTGGTATCTTTGGTGTGGTGCAAAGTCACCATTATTTGGAAAGAGTAAACTGGCTGCATTTGAGTCTTATTTTATTGAAGATAAAACAGTTCGTAAAGAAGTGATGAATCCTTATTATAAGTTGAGTGAACAAGAGGCGATCTGTGATAAAATTTTTGAAGAGTTTGAAATGAATCCTAAAATGTCCCACATTATTAATGGACATGTTCCAGTAAAAATTAAGGATGGAGAGCATCCAATCAAAGCAAATGGAAAGCTTTATGTTATTGATGGGGGAATTTCCAAAGCGTACCAGTCTAAGACGGGAATTGCTGGATATACATTGATTTCGAATTCTCACTATTTGGCGCTGGCACAGCACCGTAATTATATGAAAATTGAAAATAGTATGGGAGCTTATACGCCAGAGTTACAGATTACAGAGGCGTATAAAAGACGATTAAAAGTAGCAGATACCGACAATGGAAAGCAATTGTTGGAACAGATTGAAGATCTGAAAGATCTGAAAGAAGCATACCAGACAGGAATTTTAAAAGAACGAGTGAAAAAAAGATAAATTGTCCATAGTTTGAATGATGTCTGCATATACTGTGTTGAATAAACAGATAAGGCGAGAACAGAGATGTGGACATTGTTAATTCCTTTTTTTCTAGCAGAGGGACTTTATTTCACAGTCAAGACAAATTGGTTTCAAGTTACAAAACTGGGACTTTGGTTAAAAAGTACGATTGGTTCGCTGTTTCATTTAGATATTCACAGGCGAGAAGAAGGAGCAGAAGCATCCCAATGGCAGTCCATTTGTACGGTGTTGGCAGCTACAATCGGAACAGGAAATATGGCAGGCGTAGCAACTGCAATTACCGCAGGAGGTCCAGGAGCTATTTTTTGGATGTGGGTTTCCGCTTTTTTTGGAATGATGCTTACTTATGCGGAAAATGTACTCGGTATTTGCTATCGCTATCGGGATAAAGAAGGAAAATGGATTGGAGGTCCAATGGTCTATATGGAATATGGCTGTCATAGACGTTGGATGGCAATTGTATTTTCCTTTCTTTGTATTCTCGTTTCCATTGGCATGGGAAATATGACACAAATAAATTCGGCAGCAGGTGTGCTAGAAACTTCTTTCCATATTCCACCGTGGTTAACTGGAATGATAGCAGTCATTTTTGTTGGTATTATTTTGATAGGAGGACGGGAACGCATTCTAAATGTAACGGAAAAGATCGTACCGATTATGGCAATTGCGTTTTTGACCGCCTCGGTATTGGCAATTGGAATGCATATTAAGCAAATTCCTGCTGCTTTTCAAATGATTCTAGAAGAAGCGTTTACGATGCGTGCAGGAGTCTCAGGTGTGGCTGGTTATGGGATTGGAACAGCGATAAAAAAAGGAATTGCCAGAGGCGTTTTTACAAATGAGGCTGGGTTGGGCAGCAGTGTAATGGTAAATGCAGTTGCCGATGTAAAAGAGCCAGTTCAGCAAGGAATGTGGGCGATTTTTGCAGTGTTTTTAGATACATTTGTGATGTGTACGCTGACGGCTCTTATTATACTGACATCGGGAGTTTATGACAGAACAAGCTATAACTTGGCGATTGCAAATGGAGGATTGGAATATCTGCCAGATGGAGCGGTATTAACAGGAAAGGCATTTGCTGCATCATTTGGAGTGAGAGGAGAATGGTTTGTAGCAATATGTATTGTTTGTTTCGCAGCTGCAACAATTTTGGCATGGTCTTATTATGGAGAAAGAGCGGCAAATTACTTGTTTGGGAAAAAAAGCCGTATTTTTTATCAAGTTTTTTTTCTAGCTGCATTATTTAGCGGCAGTGTGATGAGACTAACGATCGTGTGGGAACTTTCCGATTTATGGAATGCTATGATGGCAATTCCAAATTTAGCCGCAGTTGCGATTTTGTCCAAAGATGTGATAAAAGCTACAAGACGTTATATTGACGGATGATAAAAAATAGTTTAAAATATGAGTGAGAGATCGGTTTCAAACCGCTTTTTTATAAACACAAAATGACCATGTGTCATAAAAAAGAAAGGAAATGGCAGCTATGGGATACAAAATTTTAGAATACGATAGCCTTCTAAAGAACTATTATGAGAAAGATATTGAACTTCGTGTGAATGATTACAAAAGAAAGAAAAAAGAATTATTAGGCAGAGGAGAAACTCTAAGCGATTTTGCAAACGGAGCGGAATATTTTGGTTTCCATCGTACTTCAGATGGCTGGGTATATAGAGAATGGGCTCCAGCAGCAGATGAAATGTACTTAATAGGTGATTTTAACGGTTGGAATAAGACATCTCATCCAATGGAAAAGAAAGAAAATGGTGTATTTGAAATCCAGTTGGATGGAAAAGATGCTCTGTATAACGGTTGTAAGGTAAAAGCGATTGTTGTAAATGGAGACAGAGTAATGGAACGTATTCCATTATATGCAAAGTATGTTACTCAAGATCCAGTAACTTATATGTGGTGTGCCGAGATTTATGAGGAAGAAAAGCCATTTGAATGGACGGACAGCGAATTTAAGGGAGAAAAGATACCGTTGATTTACGAATGTCATATTGGTATGGCTCAAGAAAAGTATGGCATTGGAACATATACGGAGTTTAAAGATAATATTTTACCTAGAATAAAAGACTTAGGCTATAATACAATTCAGATTATGGCAATTATGGAACATCCATATTATGGTTCCTTTGGTTATCAGGTAAGTAACTTTTTTGCAGCTTCTTCTCGTTATGGAAAACCAGCCGAGTTAAAGGATTTAATTAATACAGCACATGAGATGGGAATTCGTGTACTATTAGACGTGGTTCATTCTCATGCAGTGAAAAATACAAATGAGGGAATTAATGAATTTGATGGAACCGATTACCAGTTCTTCCATGCAGGTGCAAAAGGAAATCACAGCGCATGGGATACCAAACTATTCAATTATGGAAAAAATGAAGTAATTCACTTCCTGCTCTCCAATTTAAAATTCTGGATGACAGAATACCATTTTGACGGATTCCGTTTTGATGGTGTAACTTCTATGATTTATTTAGATCATGGTCTTGGAAGTGCATTTGATCATTATGATAAGTATTTTTCTATGAATACAGATATTGAGGCTCTTACATATCTGACATTGGCAAATGAATTAATTCATCAGATTAATAAAGAAGCTCTCACAATTGCAGAAGATATGTCTGGTATGCCAGGTATGTGTATTCCAATTCGTTCTGGTGGTATTGGATTTGACTACCGTCTGGCAATGGGTGTACCAGATATGTGGATTAAATTCTTAAAAGAATATCGGGATGAAGACTGGGATATTTGGAGAATGTGGTATGAATTGACTGGACGCAGACCAAAGGAAAAAGTAATTGGATATGCAGAATCTCATGACCAGGCATTGGTTGGAGATAAGACAATTATGTTCCGTCTATGTGATAAGGAAATGTATTGGTGTATGAACAAAGACAGTCAAAATATCATTATTGATCGTGGCATCGCTTTGCATAAGATGATTCGTCTTGTTACACATTCATTGGCGGGAGAAGGATATTTGAACTTTATGGGTAATGAGTTTGGACATCCAGAATGGATTGACTTCCCAAGAGAAGGCA
>DVHN01000105.1 GCA_018712075.1 Candidatus Fimimorpha faecalis | reverse complement strand
TTTATGGTGGTGCCAGGTGAGCGGGGCATGTGGGTTTGTGCGGTATTATATTATTGAACTTTACATATTTAAAAAATAAATATTTGAATTTTTAAGAGCACTGGGTCACTTCCTGTATACATAAAAATATGTAGGTAGAAAATGACTCAGTGCTTTTTTTATCTCATAGGAAATACTATTTTAAATTAAAGTGTTAAAACGATAATCCTATGAGATAGAAAAGCGCTCCGTGCAGGATGTACACTTGCATGAATGGAAATTGTTGCTTCGCAACCATTTAAGAAAGGTTTGACGAAAAAGAAAAAAACAAAATTTTTTGTAGAAATTATCTAAATGATAAAGAAAAAATGAAAAAAAATGAACGAATTTGTCAAAAATGTAAAATAAAAATAGAAAATGAAATCTTGGAAAACGAGAAAAAGTAGAAAAACAAGAAACTTCAAATTAAATATTTGAGGATTTTTTTTGCATAAAAATAAAGGGGGATTTAGTTGAGGTTTCTACATCCAAAAAATAGTAGTATTTCATAAATATACTTATAATATCAAGAGAGTTTTATGTGAAATTTGTCATTGAATCGTAGCGGCCAAAGCAGTTTTTTATATTACTTTACATTGAATATAGTTTATCTAATAAACCATTGGTTTAATTATATTTTTCTCGTTTAAAAAGAATTCTTCTTCCTTATTTTTTTTGACAAAAAATTATAATTTTGTTTATAAGATTCTATGCTCTATTTTTCGGATTTTGTTTGTTTATAAGAAAAAAAGGTGATATATTTCTGTTATTCTATCTATTCTTAGATTAATTAATTGAATTTTTTTGATTTATTCAGACTTATTCAGACTTATTTTTACATATTGACAGCTAGAAAATCTTTGTTATAATTAAGAAAAGAAAAAATCCTCAAATATTTAATTTAGAGATTATGAGGATAAGCAGAGGAAAAATACATTTCTTTTGAATTGTATTCAGTTGGCATCTGCTTTAAAATGTCTGAATGTTCTTTCTGAAGCTCGGCACAGAAAAGTGATAGGAGGACAGGTATATGAATCGATGTTTACAGCTTAGTTAGTTGTGAAAGGGAGACGTATGCTCTTTTTTACATTTAGAAGATAAAAGATATGTGGAATAAAATACATCTAGCGATAATGGGAGTGTTATGAAAATAAAGCGATTTTTTTACTATATAGTTAGAAGAAACTCTTTGGGAGTTTTTTTTGGATTATATAAAAAGCACAAGTTAGAAATAGACGTTTGTACTCCATCTTAGTTTTTGATGAAAGGGGGAGCAAAGGGAGAGTTCCTTTGCATGACATGAATGTATAAGGTAGAAAGAGATCGTTGGATCAAACATATTGATTTTTTACTTAGTGATATTTTATGCGTTGAGATTGCATTTGTACTTGCATATATGATGAAAAATGGTTGGTCAAATCTAATGGATGTGGAAGAGTATCGTCATATTGCGGTTATATTACTTTTTTTACCTGTTTGCATTTCATTTTTTACAGAACCGTATTCTGGGGTGCTGCGTAGAGGATGGGTGAAGGAGTTTGTGCAGACAGTTAAAGATGTGTGCATGTTAATGGCATTACTCTTTGTATATATGTTTGTGTTGAAAATTACGGATCAGTATTCAAGGTTGGTTATATCTACCTTTGCAATTATGGCAATTTTAATTCTCTATATTGGTAGATGCCTAAATAAATATTTGATTCGTAGGCGTCAGGAAAAGGGAAAAATCTTTGATTATTTAATCTTAGTTTGTGAGAAAAAAGATGTGGAACGTGTGGTAGATAAATTATTAATCAATCAGTATGGACCATTGAAACTGTCTGGAGTTATTTTAGCAGACGTGACAACTGATTCAGAAGATTTTGCAAAATGTCCAAAAAAAGTGAATGGAGTTCCAGTTGTAGCAGTACAAGACACAATGATGGAATATTTTCGTACCCATGTAGTAGATGATGTTATGCTTCATTTAAAAACACAAAATGTAACTGCATTGGCAAAACAATTGGTTATAATGGGAATTAATGTTCATGTAAAAATAAATCAAGTCTTTGATGAAAAACTGAAATGTACTGCGGATCGTATTAATGGAATTTCTGTATTGACAACTACGATGAAACGAATCAGTAAGGGAGAACTTTTTCTGAAAAGAGCCATGGATATTTGTGGTGGACTCATAGGAGTCTTCTTTACGGCCATTATTTTTTTATTTATTGCACCTATTATTTATATACAGTCTCCAGGTCCAATTTTCTTTTCTCAGCAACGGGTAGGAAAAAATGGAAGAAAATTTAAAATATATAAATTTCGGTCTATGTACCCAGATGCAGAAGAAAGAAAAAAAGAACTGATGGAAAAAAATAAGATGAGTGGTTTTATGTTTAAAGTAGATCATGACCCAAGAATTTTTCCATTTGGAAATTTCATTCGGAAAACAAGCTTGGATGAATTTCCTCAGTTTTTTAATGTGTTAAAAGGAGACATGTCTCTGATAGGAACAAGACCGCCAACAGTAGATGAATACGAGCAGTATGAACTTCACCATAAAGGACGACTTGCTATGAAACCAGGGCTCACTGGTATGTGGCAGGCAAGCGGAAGAAGTAATATTACAGATTTTGAGGAAGTAGTAAAACTGGATACCGAGTATATAAGAAATTGGAGCTTAGGATTGGATATAAAGATTCTTTTTAAAACGGCAATGATGGTTTTAGTAGGAAAAGGAGCAGAATAATTTAAAAGGGTTTTGTAGAAAAGGTTAATATTAGATTGAAATTTTGACTAAAGTAGCTTTGGTAAAGCAAGAAAATTATAAAAAGTGGAGGGGAATCTTTGAGAGAATTATTTATAAAAAAAATCGTAACATATAGTTGTTTGTTCTGCGTTATATTGATAATTTCATCTGGATGTAGTTTACAAAATGAGGAGAACAATCCAATTTCGTATGGAATTGGGTGGAATTTAGGAAATACGTTGGATAGTGTAGATTTTAGACAAGAGGGAAGTGTTGAATACTATGAAACTTTATGGGGAAATCCAATTACAACAAAACAAATGATTGACGCAGTAAAAGAAGCTGGATTTAAAGCAGTTCGAGTTCCAGTCACATGGTATGATCATGTTGATGAAGGTGGAATTATTGATCCAGAATGGATGAATCGAGTAGAAGAGATTGTTAATTATGTGTTAGATAATGATTTAACTTGTATCATTAATTTACATCATGATACAGGAAAACAAGCTTGGATTAAAGCTGACGTAGAAAGAAAAGAAGAAATGAAACAGATAATACAATCTCTTTGGAGCCAGATTGCTACGCATTTTCAGGAATATGATGAATATTTATTATTTGAAGGTATGAATGAAATTTTGAATAATGAAAATCAGTGGGATGGAGCATCCGATGAGGAACTTGCCATGGTAAATGAGCTAAATCAAGTCTTTGTAAATACTGTTAGAGAGACTGGAAATGAAAATACCAAGAGGTATTTGATTGTAAATACATATGCTGCATCTACAGATAAAAAAATATTAGAAGCTTTTTCATTACCACAAGATGAAATAGAAGATAGGCTTATTGCAGAAGTACATTGTTATCTGCATGATGAAGAAGCAATTGATGCAATGATCGAACGACTTGATAAAAAATTCATTCAGAATGAAATTCCAGTTATTATTGGAGAGTGGGGAATGAGGAGTAAGCCTGAGGATCCAACTAGAAAAGAATGGAGAACTTCTTATGCTCGGTATTTCATAGAAAAAACAAAAGAAAAAGGAATCAGTTGTTTTTGGTGGGATGATGGAGGAAAATTTGACAGTGCAGAAGATGTGACCACTTTTGCATTACTTAATCGAGATAATTGTGAGTGGTATGATGAGGAATTAATCGACGTTATGATTGAAAGTAGTAAAAATTAAAAAGATCTTTTGCAAATGAAAGGGGAGAATTTGATCATGAAACTTTGTTTTGTAGCATCAATTGGAGGACATTTAGAAGAGCTTGCTCAATTAAAAGAAATTATTAAGGATTATGATTCCTTTCTATTAACAGAGAAGAATGATTTTCAAGAAAAAAAACTTTGTTCACGTACTTATTATGTATCTCATATAAATCGAAAAGAACGATTATTTTTAATACATTTTATAAAACTATGGATTCAATCACTTTACGTTTTTATAAAAGAAAAGCCAGATTGTATTATTACGACAGGTGCACTGATTTGTTATCCAATTAGTGTAATTAGTAAAATTTTTCACAAGAAGGTGATTTATATTGAGTCATTTGCACGTATGCATACGGCTTCATTAACAGGAAAATTAATGTATCGAGTAGCCGACTTATTTATTGTACAGTCAGATGAATTACTTCAGTATTATCCGAAGGCAATTTATTGTGGATGTATTTTTTGAGATAAGGAAAGGTTGAGGATTTTATGATTTTTGTAGCATTAGGTACGCAAAAATTTCAACTAAATCGTTTGCTGCAAAAAATAGATTATTTAGTTGAAAAAAATATTATAACAGAACCTGTATTTGCACAAATTGGTTATTCTACATACATCCCAAAGAATTTTGAGTTTACTGCATTTATGGAACAAAAAGAGTTTAAAGAAAAAATTATGAAATGTGATTTGTTGATTACTCATAGTGGTGTAGGAACAATATTAACTGGAATAAACTTAAAAAAACATATATTAGTTTATCCAAGATTAGAAAAATATGGGGAACATGTTGATGACCATCAGGTGGAAATTGGGGAAGCTTTTGAAGCAATGGGAATTGTAGTATGCTGTAAAGAAAGTGATTCTTTAGAGGATAAGATAAAAGAAGCATATAATAAAAAATGGCAATCTTATATATCAAATAGGAAAAAGCATATTCATATAATTAGAGAGTTTTTAGAAAAAGAAATAGGAAGTTAAAAAATAGATTGTATGGGAGTGGATTATGATAGGTATAAGTATTATAGTTCCAGTTTATAATGTAGAAAATTATTTAGCTGATTGTTTGGATAGTCTTTTAAAACAGACATATAAAAACATAGAAATCATTGTAATAAATGATGGATCTCCAGATAGATCTCAAAAAATTATTGATCAGTATGCCAAAAAAGATTCTAGAATTGTTCCTCTGATAAAAGAAAACGGAGGACTTTCCGATACGAGAAACTTTGGAATTAAACATGCACGAGGAAAGTATATTGGATTTATAGATGGAGATGATTATGTAGAGCCAGATATGTGCGAGAAAATGTATAAAAAAGCGATTAAGGAAAATAGTGACATTGTGGAATGTAATCTATTTCATAATTATCCAGATAAATTTGATGTAGAAATTGGAAAAAAAATCTATGATCCACATGAGATGATTCGAATGGGCCGTTCTGTTGCATGGAATAAACTTTATAAAAGAGAATGGTTAAAGAGTTGCGATGTTTGGTTTACTGTTGGAATTTTGAACGAAGATGTAGAATTTTATATCAAATTGGTTCCGTTCATTCATAAAATTTCTTATGTTAAAGAAGCAGGAGTTCACTATGTTTTTCGGAGAGAGTCATTAATGAATAATTCTACTTCTAAAGTCTTGGATATTTTTAAGGTTTTTGAGAATATTGAAGATTATTATAGGGAAAAGAATATTTACCAAAAATATCAAGCAGATATTGAATATTTAGCAATTCGAATTATTCTTTGTAACACAATGATAAGGTTATCAAAAATTAAGGATAAAAAAGAACGAAAATGGGCATTCCGTGAAAATTGGAGAAAATTAAATGAAATGTTTCCTGATTGGAAAAAAAACCTATATTTAAAAATGGGAAAAACTAAAAAAGAATATTATATGAAGATAATGAACCCGATTTTTTATTGGATTAGTGCCAATATTTTTACAATATTATTTTGGATCCAATGTAAGAAAAATCAAATTAATTATAATACAATTAGAAATATGAGGAAAAAGAATGTTAATTAGTGTAATTATTCCTGTCTATCAAGCAAAAAATTCCTTAGAAAAATGTGTGCAATCAATTCCAGAAGATTATTCAGAACAAGTTGAAATTATTCTTGTTGATGATGGAAGTACAGATGGAACTTCTGAAATTTGTGACATGTTAGTCTTGAAAAGGAGAAATGTTTGTGCTTGTCATCAAAAAAATCATGGAGTTTCAGCAGCCAGAAATAAAGGAATAGAACTAGCAAAAGGAAAATATCTGATGTTTCTGGATGCAGATGATTGTTTTGTAAAAGAAAGATGGGGAACAATTATTGATTATGCTAAAAAAGAAATTGATTTTGTGGCATTTAGTTATTATTCATGGTTTTCAAATGGACAATTAGTGAAAGAACCATTTCCAAATAATACTATAATTGATGATTATGATAAGTTGATGAATATATTGCTTGGAACACCTCTTCTTCATACTTGTTGGGGAAAGTTGTTTAAAAAAAGTATAATAGTAGAAAATCAAATTGCGTTTCCTAAAAATGTAACAATTGGCGAAGATTATATATTTGTAATGGAATATTGTAAATATATAAAAAGCCATGCATTAATTAATTCTTGTGTAATAAAGTATTATCAGAATTCAGGAGGGGCAATGGGAAATTTTCAATTGCGAAAACGAATAGAAAACTTAAATTCTGTATGGAGTTATTGCAAAACTTATGTTTTAGATGAGCAAAGAAAAAAATATCAGAATGTAATGCTGTTGTATCAATTTATTTCAATGGTTTATATTATGCGAATGCTAGTTGAAAAAATGAAAGGATGGGAAAAATATCAAGGCATAAAAAAAATGATGAATACTGAGGTAGTTAGAGAAATCATTCAAAGAATACCGATTAATCAACTCCATAAACACAGAAAAATAGAATATTTTTGTATCCGATATCGGTTATGGTTAATAGCAACATTATATTTTGATCTGAAAGTAATACTAAAGAAAAGAGAGCATCTATTAAGAAAGGTTTGAAGGAATGAAGAATCTAATTAAGCATAAACAAGTAGACAAAATTTATGCAACAGGATTTATTTGTTTATTACTTCGATTACTTTTCACTGCTTCTAATCTAATTGAGACAGTAACTATAATAGATTCTGGATTGCTTTTCATATTTATAGTTGCCATGATCTGGATTTTAGTTAATCAACGTATGACGAAGGGTAAAGCTGTAATTGTAGTAATAATTGGTATGATTTGTGTTTACTCTTATTATAAAGTACATTATTACTATTTAATTACGACATTTTTATGCATGGCTGCAAGTAAAAATATTAACTTAAAATATACACTAAAATGGTCATGTAAAATAAAGATAGTTTATTTAAGTATTCATGTTTTTCTTTATATTATTATCAGTATTATTCAACCAAATTTAATTCAATATGTTTATCGAGATGGAGTTCGACGGCATTACTTTTTTGTCTCTCATGCAAATACATTTTCTATGTATCTTATGTGGACTATTTTTGAATACTTATATTTAAAATATGATGTGATAACTAGAAAACAGATTTTGTATATTTGGTTTATCGATATGTGCTTGAATTATTTTAGTGATTCTAGTACAAATATGATTATTGTTACAATTGTATTGTCATTAGTTGCTTTAAAAAAGAGATATCCAAAAACAGAAATAAAATGGGTTCATTTTGCTGTAAAGTATGGATATTTTTTTTGTAGTATTTTCTTTTGTGGGATCACAATATGCTATCAATATTTTAATGGTATCTTAAAAGTAATATATAATTTTTTGGATGATCTCCTTACGGGGCGCTTAATTTATGGTGCATATGTATATTCAAATTATGGTATAACATTATTTGGTAAAATATTAAACTTTCCTGAGAAGATTTTCTGGAATGGATATTGGTTTGATTTTGTTGGATGTGATAATACATATATTTGGTGTATGTTATGTTATGGAAGTATTTATTTAGTTATTTTATCGATTTTATTTTTTTTAGTAGAAAAAAAACTAAGTGATATTGAACTTATTATCACACTTGCTTATATTTTATATTCAATTACAGAAAATTATGTAATTAATGCTGTTTTTTGTTTTCCAATTATTTTATTGGGACATTATATGCTACAAACTAAAGTAAAAACAAGGGTAAAAACAGAAAATTTTATTCTAAAAAAACAAGTGAATAAAAAATCTCTATATTCTAATATTTGTATCATATTAAATGTTTGGAGGTAAAATGGAGAAAAAACGATTAGACTGGCTGGATTGTACAAGAGGAATTGGGATTATACTTGTTGTATTAACACATAGTGCTACAACAGTGTTACGGGAAAATTATAAATTGGCTAAAGCCATATATGAAGGAAGCTTTTTTATTGATCGTCAATTATTAATGGTTTTATCTGGATATGTATTTTATTTAGCAAAATCCCATTATAAAAAATTGAACAATATAGAATTTTTTAAGAAAAAAGTACAACGAATTTTGGTTCCATATATTGTATATTCTTTTATTGTATATCTTTTTTTTCAAGTTATTAATGAAATTCCATTCTTAGAGGCAATAATGGAATATTCTGTTTATAAAAAATCAAATATTGTCAGTTGGGCAAAGGGAATCTTAACAGGTACAAACAATTATACATTGCATTTATGGTTTTTGTATGATTTATTTATATATGTTTGTATTACGTATATATTAATGAAAAAATTTAAAAACTGGGAGAAAATTATAGTTGTTAGTTGGGGAATACTTACGGTGTTATCGTATCTGTTAGAATGGAAACAGAATGGAATCATAGATAACTTGATCTATTTTTATACTTGGTTTTTGATGGGAATTGTTCTCTGCCCAAAAATAAAAGATTGTAAAATATGGATGTGGGGTATAGCAATTGGATATGGATATTTTATTTTGTATCATCTTTTTGAGTGTGAAAGAATGGAAAATCAAATCTTGGAATTATTATACCAATTAACCAAAGGAGCCGCTATAATAGGTATAATACAATTAGGAAAAGAATTAAGAGGGAAAATACTCTATATATGTAAATATATTGGAAAAAATTCAATGGATATTTACTTATTTTCTCAACCTTTCTTTGGATCTTGTATTGGAGTGGTTGGATATCAAGTATTTCATTTACCAGTTATAGTTATATTAATTATTTCAATTACATTGTCGTTTATTGTTCCGATTATTATTTTAAAAATTTTAACACATACAAAATATTTGAAAAAATTATTTGGTCATTAAGTGTGGGAGGTAAGTTTAGTGAATCCTAAAATTAGTATTATTATTCCTGTGTATAATGTAGAGAACTATCTAGAGAAATGCTTAGATAGTATATTAGCTCAGACGTTTCAAGATTTCAATGTTTATATTGTTGACGATGGTTCCACGGATAAAACGGGTGATATTTGCGATGAGTATGGGAAGAAGGATCAGAGAATTACAGTGATTCATAAGAAAAATGAAGGAGTCTCAGTAGCTCGAAATACAGCCATTGAACTTGCAACAGGAGACTATTTTCTTTTCTTTGATGGTGATGATCATGTAAGACCAGAATGTCTTGAAGAATTATATGAAACTATTACTTATCAAAAGGCAGATGCCGTATTATATGGATATTATTTAGAAAAAGATGGAGTAGTAGTACAAACGCACTTACCACAAATGAAAAAAAGTCAATATGAGGGAAAAGAGATAATGACAGATTTGGTTCCTCGTTTTATAGGAGTTTCCTTTAGGGATATTAAAAGATGGATACAAGGAGAAAAAGATGCACTAAAGAAAGAAAATACTGCGTTATGGCGTTCTATGGTGAAAGGAGACTTGATTCGTAGAAATAATATTCGATTTAAACCTCAGCTAAGAGTGGGAGAAGATACTTGTTTTACAACGGAATACTTAAGCTGTGCCAAGCGATGTGCAGTTATACATAAATGTTATTATTACTTAGTAGTTCGAAATACATCTACGATCTTTGTATATGAAAAAGATCCCTATGCTATTTTAAAAGGAAAGATTGATTTGCTTACTGCAAGAAGAGAATTGACAGAGAGAATCAAAATACATAGATCATTTGACATAGAGAAGTATTGGTATGGAACATTAATTATGTCTTGTATTCAACTTGCTTTTTTTATGACTAGGAAGGAAAAAGGACGTAGTTGGATGGAAAATTATCGAAATTGGAAGACATATGTTGAACAAAAAGAAGTTCAAAATGCAATAAAGACTTTTAATGTTCCGTCAGGAAATAAAATAAAAGCCATTCCATTCTATCTTTTGAAATATAAAAAATATTATACTTTGTATTGTTGTATAACAATACTACAATTGTGCCATTATGAATTCAAACGATAGTAAAGGTGCAAAATAAAGTGGAGGATTTTATGAAAATTGCATTTTTGAACTTATGTCATTGTGACCCAGATATAGTGGAGCGGACTGCAAGAAAACTGACAGCTCATCCAGATTTTGATATGTATATTCATGTTGATGCAAAGCAAGATATTACACCATTTATAGAAAGATTGCATAATTGCTCACAGGTGTATTTTATAGAAAATAGAGAAAAAGTGTACTGGGGAGGATTTCATGCAGTACTGGCAACGTTAAAGTTGATGCGAGTTGCTACAGAGAAAAAATATGATTATTATGTATTATTGCAGAATTTAGATTATCCTTTAAAATCTAATCAAGAAATTTTTGAATTTTTTAACCAATATAAAGGAAAACAATTTATACGTGGCTGTAATATTGGAAAATCGAAAGATTGGCATTATCAAGAAAAATACAAATTATATCATACATTTGATGATGATTTTTATATCCATAAAGATAGACACTCAAAGCTAAGACGTTGGTTTCACAATGGGGTTAAAATTTTAAAAAGTATTCGTACAATTGGATTTTCAGGAACAATAAAAGAGAATGGGAAAAAATATGATATCTTTTATGGTGCTGCTCAATGGGCAATGACGGATGAATGTGTTCGATATGTATTGGAATTTAGTCAAGGGCATCCGAAGTTTCATCGAATCATGAAACATATTAAATTTCCAGATGAAGAATATTTTCATACAATTGTACATAATTCCGATTTTAAAGATACTTGCATTCGGCATGATGAGCCAGAAAAAAAATATCTTGTTAATTGGAGAAATCTTCATTATTTTGAATATCCAAAAGAAGTTACTGTTTTTGTAGAAAAAGATTTTGATAAGTTGATTCATCGAAAAGAATTATTTTTTAGGAAGGTTAAGACAGGAGTTTCAGATACTTTAATGGATCATATTGACCAAGTTCATGGGGATTATCCTATTAAAACTACAAGAGATACAGTACAAAAATTAATAGAAAATAAAATTAATAAACAAGAAGATAAGATTTCTGTTATTTTTCCTATTTATAATGTAGAAAAGTATTTACGTCGTGCTGTAGATAGTGTAAAAAATCAGACTTATAAAAATTTAGAAATCATATTGGTTAATGATGGATCCTCTGATACATGTGCAAAGATTTGTGATGATTTGAAAAAAGAAGACACACGAATTAAGGTGATTCATAAGAAAAATGGGGGAGTATCCGATGCTAGAAATCAAGGTCTTTTGAATGCTACGGGAGACTATATTACGTTTGTAGATCCAGATGATTTAATTCATCCACAGATGTATCAACATATGATGTGTGGAATGAAGGAACAGGGAGCAGAAATCGCTATATGTAATTATCAGATTTTTAATGAGGGAAAAAAATTACCAGATTGGAAAGTACGCAATTATAGTAGAAATGACTTTAAGTATTTTAATCGAAAGCAAGGACAAATGATGTATTTTTCTGGAACTAAGAAAGCAACCGAAGGAAGTGTTGTTTGGAATAAACTAGTAAAAGCAGAGCTTTATAAGGGAATCATATTTCCTGTTGGGAGAATACAAGAGGATGAAAGTATAACATTTCGGTTATTATATCAGGCAAAAGGAATTGTATATACAGAAAATGTATATTATCTATACATGGTTAGAAAAAACGGTTATATGAATGGAGAATTTAAGGTGAATCGGTTTGATTTATTTTTGGCTTATCAAGAACGTATAAACTTCTATGAATGCATGAAGGAATTTGAACTGTTGAAATATCAATTGTTTTTATATTTACATATGTTAGAACAATATCAATTATGGATAAAGGAAAATAAAACAACGAAGTTCTTGCCACTAATAAAAAAATATAGGAAACAATGGATGATCTGTTATAAAAATAATAAAAAAAATTTACCATTAAACCTGAGAGAACAAATAGAATGTTCTCTATTTTGTATGGCCAAAGAACTTTATTATTATTTGTGGAAGTTGCTTAGATAGGGGGAATATAGCTTGAAAATAGGAATTATTACCGTATATCATGCTTCAAATTTTGGAGCATATTTACAAGCATATGCGTTAAAACGAGCAATGGAACATATGGGACATGATGTATTTCATATTGAGACGAAGTCAGAAAAAAAAATACGAAGGGGGTATTTTAAATATCCAGCAACAAGAAGAAGTTTCAAACATCCAATCGAAGAGTTTCAGAAATATCTCTATGGAAAAAAAAAATATGATATCTTTAAAAAAGAACAACAAGTATTTGTTGTTATTCCAGAAACAGAGGCAGAACATATGGATCGAATTATAATTGGAAGTGATGAGTTATGGAATATTTCGGAAGAAAAGTTTCGTCATCCACTTTATTTTGGAGCAGGACTAGAATATGTTCTTACTTATGGAATTAGTATCGGAAGAGCAAAAAAGAAAGATTTTTTGATACATCCAGAATTTCTTACATGGATAAAAAATATTCATCAAATTT
The DNA here is from genome assembly GCA_018712075.1 of Candidatus Fimimorpha faecalis. Lineage (GTDB taxonomy): Bacteria > Bacillota > Clostridia > Lachnospirales > Lachnospiraceae > Fimimorpha > Fimimorpha faecalis. Next base: position 42,836 of record DVHN01000105.1, on the reverse strand, counting down.
TAGTAAGAGATAAAAAAACACAGCTGTTTGTAAAAGAAAGTACAGGAAAAATGCCTCCAATGGTTTGTGATCCGACATTTTTAATACCGTTAAAAGAGATGATTCATCTATGTCATGATCCATATATTAAAAACCATTCTTATATTCTTGTATATACTTATGAGTTTATTATGGGGAACAAAATAAAGGAGCATATTATTCGTTACGCCAAAGAGAAAAATTTAAAAATTGTTTCAGTTGGATTTTTCTTTGCATGGTGTGATTATAATTTGAATTGTGGACCATTAGAGTTCTCAGATGTAATTCGCTATGCACAATGTATGGTGACAACAACATTTCATGGAAGTATTTTTGCTCTTCTTAATCATCAGAGATTTTTAGTAGAACCATTTAGCCCAAAAGTGAATGATGTGCTGGAGAAAGTAGGAATTCCAGAAGTTGCAATTCCTTCTGATATTTCTTATGAGCAATTTTGCAGTCGTATGGATCAGCAAGATTTGGATTATCAAATGGTGGACAGAAATGTGATGAAAATGAGAAAAGAGTCATTAGAACTGCTAAAGCAGTATATGTAATAGGAGCAAATATATGTGGAAGCAAATAAAAGATAAATTAAAACTGTCAGATGCAATGAAAAATGTAGCAAAAATATCTGGGGGAACAATGGCAGGACAAGTGATCTCTATGATCACTTTGCCGATATTAACTCGTATGTATGGTGCAGTAGTAATTGGAAACTGGGCATTATTTCAATCAATTGCAACAATTGTGAACTCTTTTTCAGATATGGGATTGACTAATGCGATTATGATTGAAGAAACGGAAGAAGCTTCGACTCGTTTATATACTGTTATAAGTACCATTATATTGATTATTAGTATTATTACTGGTGTAGTAGTATTTATATTTTACTCTATTGTTCCTGATGAAAGTGGAATTAAGTCATGGTTTATTGCATTAACGATATTAGTCTTGGTTATTACATCCCAACAAAGTCAAGTATGTTATACATGGTTAAATAAAAAAGGTGAATATAATATTTTAATGAAAAATCCAGTGATTAATCAAATTGCAATTATAGCAATTGCAATTCCATTGGGATTGTTTGGATTAAAACGATATGGATATTATGTTGCATTAATTGCTGGGCAGATTGCTATGATTATTCACATGAAGCGTTTTCTCCCAAAAAAGATGTTTAATAGTGACATAGATGATTTTAGAATTGTATTTCGTACAAGAAAGACATTCTGGAAATATCAACTTCCAACAAATCTTATAACCAATATAAAAAATCAATTGCCTACTTTGCTTATAAAAGGATTATTCGGAAGTGAAATGTTAGGATATTATTCGGTTTCTGTGCGGATCTTGAATATTCCAATTAATTTGTTAGCTACATCGATTGGAAGAGTATATTTTCATACTGCATCTGAAATGACAAGAAGAGGAGAAGAAATCGGGGAATATACATATAGGAATATTATAAAGGCAATAAAAATATCCATAATTCCTATTATTGGAATGATGGCATTTGGGGATATTGCATTAACGATATTTTTAGGAAAAAATTATGAGACAGCAGGACAAATATTCCGTATTGTTGTATTACAAAACTTTTTTATTTTCCTTATGATGGCATCACAAGGAGTGACAATTACACTCCAAAAACAAAAATATGCGATGATATCCTGTATTGCACAGTCAATCGGATATACAATCGGGCTTGTGTCAGGTGCCTATATTTTTAATAGCATTTATATTGGATTAGTGCTTATGTCAGGTGCTTATATTAGTATACAAATTATATATTTTTGTAAATTGTTCCAAGTTATGAATATATCAATTCTCCGTTATTTAAAGAGTGTTGGTCTTAGCATATTATTAATATTTAGTTGTACAGGTATGATTCGAGTATTGCTGCTCTTATTAGGTATAACAAATACAATATAAAAAAGGGGAACGAGAATGAAAAAATTTATGATTATTTTAAATGCAGTATATTACAATCGAGGTTCAGAAGCTTTAGCAAGAAGTATTGCTGCAATATGTAGAAAAAAATATCCAGACTGTGATATTACGTTAGTTTCAAGTGAAGTGGATTTTGAAAAATCCCAGTTAATTGAAGGAATTGATCATAACATTAGAAGATATGGCTATGTATCCAAATACTCAGCTGTGAATTTATATGCTGTTTTTCAGAGATTTGTAATGAAAAATGTGGAAAAAGCAACTTATATTCGATGTAAAAAAGTAATTGATCAGGCAAAGAAAATGGATTGTGTTGTTGTCGTTGGCGGAGATAATTATGATCAGTCATATGGATTATATTATATTTTGCATAGCCTTAATCTTGCTTTGCGTAAAGCAGAAGTAAAGAAGTTGGTACTTTATGATTGTTCGTTGGAGGAAAAAGATATTGACAATAGTGTTATAGAGGACTTTAAATTGTTTGATGCAATTTCTGCGAGAGAATCATTAACATACAATAATTTTAAAAAATTTATTGGAGAAAATTTATATTTCTATCCAGACCCTGCATTTATTATGAAAAGTGATAAATTAGCACTTCCAAAGGGATGGAAGGATAATCAAATGATAGGAATCAATGTGAGTAATTTAGTAGTTAGTGGAAAATATGGAGTTAGTGAAGAGCAAATTTTAACGGCTTATAAAAATATGATTCGTTATTTGATAAGAGAGACTTCATATTGTATTATATTAATTCCTCATGTTATGGATGGAGCAGATTTATCTATTTTAAAGAAATTGTATGAAGAATTTCGTACAACAGGTCGCGTCAGAATTATAAAAAATGAGCAACTAACGGCGCCGCAGTTAAAATATATTATATCGAAATGTAGGTTTTTAGTTACAGCGAGAACTCATGCATCAATTGCAGCGTATTCAACGGGAGTTCCAGCATTGGTACTTGGATATTCTATAAAATCTGTTGGCATTGCAACAGATTTATTCGGGAAAAGCGATCACTATGTAATACCTACGTATAATCTAAAAAATCCAGATGCACTTGTAGATGGTGTTCAGTGGCTGATTGCACATGAAAATCAAATTCGAAAACGTCTAAATAAGTATATGCCTTCTTATTTGGAAAAAACGTGGGGTAGCATTGAATTGTTTGAATAGGAGGGTTGTGATTGATTACGCAAGCAATGATTGAAGAGTGTACAGGATGTGGAGCATGTGCAGATAACTGCCCGAAAAACTGTATTTCTATGAAATATGATAAAGAAGGATTTCGGATACCAGTCGTTGATCAGGAGTTATGTATACACTGTGGAATCTGTAAAAAGAAATGTCCGATGAAAAAAGATATCTATCAAATGGTAGAGCGAACAAAAGCTCCAAAAGCATATGCAGCATTTTCAAAAAATGAGTTTATTCACAAAACGAGTGCGACGGGTGGAATCTTCTTTGAACTGGCAAATTATGTAATACAAGAACGAGGAGTTGTTTTTGGTGCAGTAGGAAACTGTTTAGATGGAGTTTTTCATACAAAGGCAGAGACATTAGAACAACTCAAGAAAATGCAGGGATCAAAATATGCACAAAGTAATACAATAGGAATTTACCGAGAAGTAAAGTCTGTATTAAAAACAGGGAAAAAAGTTTTGTTTTCAGGTACGCCATGTCAAATTGGAGCATTATATTCAGTGTTAGACTGTGACTATGAAAATTTGCTAACAATGGATGTAATTTGTCATGGAGTTCCATCGGAAAAAGTATTGCACAAATTTATTGAAGAGTTAGAACAGCGAAAGCATAAAAAAGTTATTCATTATTATCGAGATAAAGAGGAAGGATGGAAACCACCACGTTATGCATTTGATTATGAGGATGGGACAAAAGAATCCTTTGTCAGTACAGAAATTCCATATAATAGAGGTTTTATACAAAATTTGTATGTGAGAAAAATATGTACACATTGTCAGTTTGCTAAGATTCCAAGAATTGCTGATATAACAGCAGGAGATTGGTTTGGAGGTGGTTTAGGGAAAAAATTGGATCCAGATAATAAAGGATTGTCTATGGTAACAGTAAATTCCCCTAAAGGATATAGATATTTACGTAACCTTTTACCAGTATTATTTGTTAAAGAATATCCAATAGAAAAAGCGGTTAACGAAAGTGAACATTTAGGAAAACCGCCAAAAGAGAATATATTGCGTCCTATCTTTTTTGAATGGATAGAGAAATATAGCTTTTTTAGAGTAACTGAGATTCTAGTACCCAATAAAATTATTTATAGAGTTATTAGAAAAATATTTATTATTTTTATAAAAAATAAAAGAAAAATAGAAGGAAAGATAAGAGGAAACAAATGAAAGCGTTCTTATTAGCAGGAGGATTTGGTACGAGATTGAAACCATTGACAGATACTACCCCAAAATGTTTAGTCCCAATTAATGGAGTTCCATTAATGGAGTGGTGGTTAAGATTGTTAAAAAAGCATGGTGTTACGGAGGTTATTGTAAACACACATTATTTATATGGACAGGTTAGGGATTATATTCAACAGTATAATCAGAGAGATACAGGTTTAAGAGTAATTGAATTTTATGAAGATACACTTTTAGGAAGTGGAGGAACGATAAATGCAAATAGAGATTTTGTAGAGGATGGGGAAGATTTTTTTGTTTGTTATGCAGATAACCTTACAGATATAAATCTCTCTGAAATGATGCGAGTGCATAAAGAAAAAAGTGGAGTTTTGACAATGGCATTGTTTCATACAAATAAACCGAGTCAATGTGGAATTGCAGAATTAGATTCATCTGGAAAGATTATAGAGTTTATAGAAAAACCAGAACATCCAAAAAGTAATCTTGCAAATGCAGGAATCTATGTTACGAATAAAAATGTTTTTGAAGTTTTTCCAAAAGCTGAATTTATAGATTTTGGAAAAGATATTCTTCCTAAATTAGTAGATAGAATGTTTGGATGGAGCATAGATGGATATTTAATTGATATAGGAACAATGGATAACTATCAAAGAGCTCAGGAGGAGTGGAAATATAATGATTATAACAAAGACACCGTTTCGAATTAGTTTCGTAGGTGGAGGTACAGATATTATTGATTACTATAAAGTTGATTATGGAGCTGTTATTAGTGCTACTATTAATAAATATATGTATATTACTGTAAACAAGAGATTTGATGATTCTATTCGTGTTAGTTATTCAAAAACAGAAATTGTAGATGATGTTGATGAATTGAGGCATGAAATTGTAAAAGAATGTTTAAAACTAGTTGGAATAAAAAAAGGAATTGAAATTACATCCATTTCTGATATTCCAGCTGGAACAGGACTTGGCTCTTCAAGCAGTTTTACAGTTGGATTAATTAATGCATTATTTTCATATACTGGAGATCATCTGTCAGCGAAACAAATGGCAGAATTGGCATGTAAAGTGGAAATTGATATTTTAAAACATCCAATAGGAAAGCAGGATCAGTATGCAGCTGCATATGGAGGAATTAACTTTTTTCAATTTAATAAAGATGAGACTGTATTTGAAGAAAAAATTAAGTTCATAGATGAAGATTACAAGAAGATGAATCGAAAGCTTATGATGTTTTGGACAGGAATCAGTAGAAGTGCAGATAAAATTTTAGAAAAACAAAAGAAAAATACAAAAGTTAAAATTGAGAATTTAAATTTTATGAGGAATCAGGTGTATGAGTTGAGAAATATTATAAAAACGGAAGGATTTACAAAAAAATTTGGGGAAATGCTTCATGAAGGATGGTTGAAAAAGAAAGAAATTACAAACGGAATTAGCTCAAATCAGATTGATCAGAAATATGAATTAGCAAGACAAGCAGGTGCAGTAGGAGGTAAAATTCTTGGTGCAGGTGGTGGGGGATTTCTACTATTGTATTGTGATGAAGAAAATCAGAGTAAGGTGAGAAAAGCAATAGGGTTAAAAGAAATGAACTTTAGGATTGAGAAATATGGGAGTAGAGTGGTGTATTTTGAGTAGTTCCAAAAAGAAGACAATATTTTTAGATCGAGATGGAGTAATTAATCAACAGGCAGCCATACATGAATATATTAAAAGCTGGGAAGAGTTCCATTTTTTAGATGGTGTACCCCAGGCAATTGCAGCATTAAAAACGGATGGGTATCGGATTTGTATTATTACCAATCAGAGGGGAATTGCAAGAAGAAAAATGACATTAGAAGATGTAAAACACCTGCATCACTGTATGTGTGATGCATTAAAAAAACAAGGAGCAGAAATTGATGAAATTTATATTTGTCCACACAATGATGGAGAATGTTCTTGCAGGAAGCCAGAAATTGGAATGTTTTTACAAGCAGAAAGAGATTGTCCTGTAGATAAAAATCGATCATGGATGATTGGCGACAGTGGTAGTGATATTGAGGCTGGAAAAAATTATGGAGTTAAAACAATTTATATAGGAGATTCTTTAGAATTCGGAGCTGATATGGTAGCTTCTAGTTTATTTGAAGCTGTAAAAAAAATAAAACTGTTAAATCAAAAATGACATAAAATATTTTGTTTAGTAGAAAGAGAGGATTGTGAAAATGAAAGTATTGATTACAGGTGGTGCAGGTTACATAGGAAGTCATTGCAATCGTTATTTTGTCAGTAAAGGTGTGGAAACGGTTGTATTGGATGATTTAAGTGATGGTCATGAAGAGGCAGTTGTTGTTGGTCGTTTTGTAAAAGGAGATTTTGGTGATAAAGATTTGTTGGCTCAGCTAATGAAAGAAGAGAAATTTGATGCAGTGATACATTTTGCAGCATTCGCAGATGTGGCAGATTCTGTTGCACGTCCATCTCGTTATTACAATAATAATGTGACAAAAATGCTTACTTTAATGGATGCAATTGTTGAACATGGAATTAAGTATGTTGTATTTTCTTCCTCTGCAGCAACGTTTGGAGAACCTCAATATATACCAATTGATGAGAATCATCCACAAAATCCAATTAATCCATATGGAATGACAAAATTAATTGGTGAAAAAATTTTGCAAGATTATGAAAAGGCATATGGAATACGATATTGTGCATTCCGTTATTTTAACGCAGCAGGAGATTCTAGAGATAGTTTAATTGGAGAAGCACATAATCCAGAGCATCATATTATTCCTTTGATTATTCGAGCTGCCCAGGGAAAAACAAAACAATTAAAAATATTTGGAATAGATTATCCAACAAGAGATGGTAGTTGTTTAAGAGATTATGTTCATGTGGATGATTTAGCAGATGCACATTATAAAGGGCTTTTGTACATTATGAAGCATAATTGTTCAGAAGACTTTAATTTAGGAAGTGATAATGGATTTACTGTATTGGAGCTAGTACATAAATTTGAGGAAGTAACTGGAAAAAAGGTTCCTTATGAAATAGCTGAGCGTCGTCAAGGGGATCCAGCATCCTTAGTTGCTTCGAATAAAAAAGCGATTGAACTTTTAAAATGGGAATTAAAAAACAGTGATATTATGAGGATATTACAAGATGCTTGGAACTGGGAACAAAATAAACGATATTAAGTATGGGGTGGGAATGTTGAATTATATAAATTATATCAAGAAATATTTAGAATTAGAAAAAAATACGCTTGATAAGTTGAATTTAGAAGAAATCAATGAGGCAATGAATGCACTAAAATCAGCAAGAGAGAGAAGTGCTAATATTTATATTTTTGGAAATGGTGGAAGTGCAGCGACAGCAAGTCATTTTGTATGTGATTTTAATAAAGGAGCAAATTTGTTAGGTCAACCTAGATTTCGATTTCAATGTTTATCGGATAATACGCCAATTATAACAGCGATATCGAATGATATTGCCTATGAAGATATTTTTGTTTATCAGTTGAATCAAATTCTAAAGAAAGAAGATTTAATTATAGCTATTTCGGGAAGTGGAAATTCTAAAAATATAGTAAAAGCACTTCAATATGCCAAAGAGATAGGTACAGAAATTATTGGTATAACAGGATATAGTGGAGGTGAGGTAAGAAAATTAGCAGATTACCATTTACATGTTCCATTAGATGATATGCAAATAGCAGAAGATATTCATATGATTTTTGATCATATGATAATGAAAATTTTTTGTTATACAGAATAATTAATTGTTCTTAGATTAATCAAATGTTAATAAGAAGGAGGGAAAAATAAATGAAGACTCAGTACATATTTTTTTGGATTCTTAAAGCTGGGATTGCCGCACTGATAGCATTTCTATTACTGAATACACTTTCCTATGGTTATTATTATATTCCTTATAATATAGAATGTAAATCAGGGGCTACTGACTTTACATTACCTGCAAACTTTAGTGGAGTAAATGGAGTGGAAGGATATGCTAAAATTCAATTAGATGAAAATGGCTATAATAATCAGATGGTTCCAGAAAAAATAAATGTACTTTCTATGGGGTCTTCACATACACTAGCATATAACGTAAATCCTGGACAAGGATATTCTGCCATATTAAACCAAGATTTATATAATCGGAAAGGGTGGAATGTCTATAATATTGGTATGTTTGGTCATGAATGGTATTATTGTATGGATAATTTAGAGGCAGCTCTTGAGACATTCCATCCGACCGATTATGTGATTGTAGAATCCTTTTATTCCAAATTTGAGCTGGAAAAATTAAAAAAATTAAACATGGGTAACTATAACGATGCGGGACAAGTTACTTCAAAGACAATGCAGCATATTAAAAAATTTCCATACTTGCAGTTGTTAGGACATCAATTGAAAAATATGTTGTCACAGTCAGATAATGTAGAAGATAATACATCAAAAGATATTAATACACAAATAGAGATAAAAATTTCAGAAGAATATAAAAGAGAGTTGGAGGTTACCTTTCAACATGCATATAAGGCGATTTCTAAACAAGGGTGTAGATTGATCTTTCTTTATCATATGGAAATTTTAGTGAATCAAAATGGAAATGCTTATACAAATACAAATAATGAATATCGAGATTTTTTTAAACAACTTTGTGAAAAATATAATTTTATTTTTGTAGATATGACAGAAACATTTTTAGAAGCTTATAGAACATTGCATATTTTGCCAAGAGGATTTAAAAATACAAAAATTGGATATGGACATTTAAATCAATATGGGCATGAACTGATTGCAAAAGAATTATATCGAACGATTATTAATAATTAGAAAAATTTATTTATTATCTAGAAAAAGTATATTATAAAGGGGGAACTTTATATATAATGAATTTCACCAGTATTGCTTTTTATTGTCTATTTATTAGTTGTATTATTAGTTTAGGGTTATTACAAAAAATTAAAGGAAAAAATAGTATATCGCTATATACTATTATTCTCGTAATTTGCAGTATTGTTTTTTGTGGGTGGCAAGATTGGAAATTTGCAGCTATTATTATTGTAGAATCAATTTTTGCTTATTTTATGGCTATTAAAATTTCTCAAACACAGAAAAAAATTTTTTTAATTATTGGAGTTTGCGTGAATTTAGGATTTTTAGGAATCTTTAAATATTATAATTTTTTTGTAGATACTATTGGATTTTTTTATGTTTCATTAAAAAAAATAAATTTATTTTTGCCGCTTGGTATTTCTTTTTATACCTTTTCAGCGATTGGTTACTTAATTGATGTGTATAGAAAAAAATATATGCCAGAAAAGAATATATTTAATGTCATATTGTATATGTCATTTTTCCCAAAGTTAACCGCAGGACCGATTATTTCTGCTGATAAATTTTTAGAACAGTTAAAAAAAGTTGAACAAAAGATTACATTGACCAACATTGGAGAAGGACTGCAAATTATTCTACAAGGCTTAATAAAAAAGAATGTCTTTGCAGATCATATTGGTGAATTTGTAAATATCGTTTATAGTAATGTAACTATGTATAATATGCCAACTTTATTATTAGCTATTTTGGGTTATGGAGTACAGATTTATTTTGATTTTTCTGGTTATTCAGATATTGCAATTGGTTGTTCAAAATGTCTTGGATTTACTATGCCAACTAACTTTAATTTGCCATATCTTTCTAGAAATATTACAGAATTTTGGAAACGTTGGCATATCACTCTTTCTGATTGGTTAATGAATTATTTATACATTCCGCTTGGCGGAAATAGAAAAGGACATATAAGAACATTTATCAATCTTTTTTTAACGATGGTGATTGGGGGATTATGGCATGGAGCAAGCTGGAATTTTGTATTATGGGGAGCTCTTCATGGAATTGCTCTTTGTATTCATAAACAATTTATGAAAACCAAAAAGATTTCAAAGGATTTTGTTCCTTCACTTCCTAAGTTTATTATGGGAGTACTGGGAACTTATCTTTTTACTAATTTTTGTTGGATATTTTTCCGAATTACAGATATACGTGTAATTGGACAACTTTTATATCGAATTGGAACTTGTAGCACTGGTGTTGCATTTTATTCTTGGTGGACAATTATAGGAATAGGATTTATGATTATTTCTACATCTATTACAATAATGAAAAATTTTTGGAATCAGAAAAGAGAAAAATGCAATTATACAAGTATTCAAGCTTTCTATGTAAAAAAAGATCTTTCAAAGTTTAGAAATCTTGTGCTTTTCTTTTTCTTGATAGGTCTTGTAATAGGATTAGCATATGCAGATAGCAATCCATTTATTTATGCAGCATTCTAAATTAATATTGACGTGAAGATTTATATATCTATTAAATGAAAAGTATTCAAAAATACATAAAAGAGAATTTGGAGCAAATGAAAAATATGATGAAGTTGTTTTCTAAACATATAATAGAAGTGATAATTTTAACATTCACTATCTGTTTGATCTTTACAGGAGAATATAGCTATGGAGAAGTTAATAATGCACAAGATGTCGTTAATGATATGAAAATTGGATGGAATCTAGGAAATACATTTGATTCAATTGATAATAAAAAGATAAATTCGGTAACATATTATGAAACACTTTGGAATAATCCAGTTACGATGGAATCAGATATTATTGCTATAAAAAAAGCTGGGTTTAATGCAATAAGAATACCAGTTACATATTATGATCATGTAAATGCAGAAGGAATCATTGATTTTAAATGGCTTGATCGCATAGAGGAGGTTGTAAATTATGTATTAAACAACGGTATGTATTGTATTATTAATTTACATCATGATACAGGAAATAATGCCTGGATTAAAGCAGATATGGATACAATTGACGAAAATGCAAGTAGGGTTCAAAATTTATGGGCACAGATTGCAGAAAAATTTATCCAGTATGATCAAAAACTTGTTTTTGAGGGATTTAATGAAATTTTGGACAGAGAAAATAATTGGGTAGCGCCAAAGGAGTCTTCTTTACAAGCAACAAATATTTTGAATCAGAAATTTGTAGATACGGTTAGAGAATCAGGAGGAAATAATAAAAATAGATATTTGGTTGTAAATTTTTATGCAGCAAGTTATTCTGAAAAAATGTTAAATTACTTTCAATTACCGAGTGATATAGTGGAGGATCATTTGATTGTAGAGGTACATTGTTATGATACATCAAAAGCAAAAATTGATGAAATGATTTCTTATTTGAAAGAAAGGTTTATTAATAAAGGGATACCTGTTATTATTGGTGAGTTTGGCATGAAGAATGGTCAAAGTGGGGAGATGAAACGTGAAGACTATGCATCATATTTGATTTCAAAAACAAAGTCAGAGGGGATTACTTGTTTTTGGTGGGATGATGGTGGGAAGTATGAATATCCTGAAGATGTAAAGACATTTGCATTATTAAAAAGAGGCAGCTCAAAATGGTATTTTCCAGAAGTCGTAAAAGCGTGTGTTACTGCAGCGGGTGTTACTGATAATATTTCGATTCCACCAATTAAAAATTTAGAAGAAAGTGAATCTGAAGTTATTTATACGCAGTTAGAATGGATAGAGACGAAAGAAGTAGGAAGTGGATTCAATTTAGAATGTGAAATTGATAATGATACAATTGTAGAGATTGGTGTGGCCTATATAAAGAGTAAACAATATGCAGATCTATTTTGTGCCATGGACAGTGCACTAAGTAGAATTCAATTTCGGCAGGAAGTGGATAAACTTACAGCAGCATATGGTTGGTATAATGAAATAGTTGAAGTTCCAATTTTAAATGAAAAATTTATTATACGTCAAGAAGGTAACCAAACGTATATTAATAATAAATTAGTACAAAGTGCAATAAAGCAGAATTTTAAGGTATCAAATGATGCAATATTAGCAAAAGGTGAATTCCGAATTTATTACTGTAAAGTATGGGAAAGTGGAAAATTAGTACGAGACTTTATACCCGTAATAGATAGTAAAGGAAATAAATGCCTTTTTGATAAAAAAGATGTAAAGTTTTACTATACGGATCAATTGATAATAGCTGGAGATAGTATAAATAATGATACAAATGATGGTACGGATCCTTCAACGTCTGAGTCGGAAGCAGAAACTGTAGAAGATAATTCTTCATTGGAATCATCAGAATCAATAGAAAATAATCATCAAATTTTAAAATATATTGAGACGCAAGATGTAAATAGTTATATTGATACTGGACTTTGTGTCGATCAGAATATGAGCATTTATATAAAAGCAATGTGTACTGACTTAAATTCATATGGTTATTTATTGAATGGTTATGATAATAGTACAAAGAGAATTCATTTACGCCAAGAAAAAGGAAAAATTTTAGGGGCATATGGATGGTATAATGAGTTATTAACATCTATTGAGAATCAACAAATAATTGAAGTAAAGATTAATAAAAATCAGTTCTTTTTGGATGAGCAATTGATGATAAAGGCAACAAAACAAGAATTTAATACAAAGAATACATTAAAAATTATGATGGCAAAATGTCGATTATATGATTGCAAGATTTGGAATAATGGAATCTTAGTGAGAGATTTTGAACCTGTATTGGACTTTCAAGGAAGAGCTTGTTTATGGGATAAGGTGGAAAAAAAATACTATTATAGTAGTGGAAGGGAGTATATGTGGAAATAAAATAGATATATGAGTGATTTTAGTTTTGTGTATTTTCCCCTTGTTTTCAAAATCATTGCTCTAGGAATATAAAATTCTCAATTTTGTAAGTGAGTACATATTGTTTTGGAAAATCTATAATTGTAAAGACAGTTGTTGCATATAGTTGGTATGAACTATGAAAAGAAGAGTCAGAAACATCGGTGTAGAATAGAAAAATACATATTATAATGGGGAGATTCAATTTTTATTTTTGCAATTAATTGGATTTGTCTTTAAATTCTCTTAAAACCATTGTATTTCTACTGTTTTTATTATATAATGTTAATTAATGAAATCGTTAAGGGGAATTAACCTAGTAGCGTAACAATGTTGCGGTGTGCGGCATAAAAGTTTACAATGGAATTCACTGTATAAAAATGCAGTGGAATGGAGGTATGTATGGAACATTTTAATCCGTTATTACAGGGCAATGACAGTCCGAAGAAGTTTTTTACAATTGGGGAAATTATGCTTCGGTTGACACCCCCAAACTATGAGAAGATTCGAATGGCAACGAATTTTGAAGCAAGTTATGGAGGAAGTGAAGCAAATATTGCGTTAGCATTGGCAAATTTAGGGGTGGACAGTACATTTTTCAGTGTTGTTCCAAATAATAGTTTAGGTAAGAGTGCAGTGCGTATGTTGCGTAGTAATGACGTGCATTGTACGCCAATGATTTTAAGTACGCCAGAAGAGACGCCAACACATCGTTTGGGTACTTATTATTTGGAAACTGGATATGGAATTCGTGCGAGTAAGGTAATTTATGACCGTAAGCATAGTGCAATTACAGAGTATGATTTTAGCAATGTGGATTTAGACAAGTTATTGGATGGATTTGATTGGCTGCATTTGAGCGGTATCACTCCAGCGTTAGCGCCAAACTGTCGTCAGTTAATTATGGACTGTTTAAAAGTTGCAAAAGAAAAGGGACTGACAGTAAGTTTTGATGGAAACTTCCGCAGTACATTGTGGAGTTGGGAAGAAGCGAGAGATTTTTGTACGCAATGTCTTCCTTATATTGATGTATTATTAGGAATTGAACCTTACCATTTATGGCGAGATGAAAATGACCATGGAAAAGGCGATTATAAAGATGGAGTGCCGTTACAGCCTAGCTACGAGCAGCAGGATGAAATTTTCCAGGCATTTATTGAGCGTTATCCAAACATTAAGTGCATTGCCCGCCATGTGCGTTACGCACACAGTGGTAGTGAGAATAGTTTGAAAGCATTTATGTGGTACGATGGTCATACATTTGAAAGTAAATTATTTACATTTAATATTTTAGATCGTGTAGGAGGCGGAGATGCATTTGCCAGTGGATTAATTTATGCTATGATACACAATTATCGTCCTATGGACATGATTAATTTTGCCGTAGCAAGTAGTGCAATTAAGCACACCATTCATGGAGATGCCAACATTACCGATGATGCTAAGAGTATCCATAATTTAATGAACATGAATTATGATATTAAGAGATAACGAAGTGTAAGATGAGATGGAACTATTTTGCAGTAAAATGTGGATAGTTCCATTTTTTTATTATCATGATATGCAAAAGAAAGCTCCAGTGGAGGTTCCTTTTATCCAACAGTTTATTGTATTATTATACCAGAATATAAAACCGTTTTTTCGTTCGCACTGCTTGATTTTTCTTTCTTTCTCAGCTAGAATGAAAGAAAAAAGGAAAGAAAGGTGATAACGTGTTTAGGTTTGAAAACCAAAACATTGAGTTCAAATCGGAAAGGCAGTTCTTCACAGCCCATGACAGATGAGGGAATCCGTGAAATGATCATAGAAAATAGTGGAAAGTTTTTTGAAAGTAGCCGAAGTTTCAATCAGAACCTTACGTTTGATATGCTTGCCCGTGAGATGCAAATTCGCAATATAGAGTTTAACTCACCTCAAAAGAGAACGTTGAAATTAATTGGTGAGGATGGACTATACACAAACTTAGCCTATCTTTTATCAGAACAGTGTGAGACTACAACTAAAGTTGCACTCTTTCAGGGAACGGATAAAGCCGTTTTTCGGGATAGAAAAGAGTTTACTGGTTCTATTCTCAAGCAGCTGGAAGAGGCCTATCAGTATATTAATTTAAACAATAAAACGAAAGCAACTTTTTCAGGGTTAAACCGAGTGGATACACGGGATTACCCTGAAGAGGCGGTCAGAGAGGCTCTGTTAAATAGTATCGTACACCGTGACTATTTCTTCAGTGGGAGTAACCTGATTAATATTTATGATGATCGAATGGAATTTGTTTCTCTTGGAGGATTGGTTCCAGGGCTGGAATTGGATTCTATCTTTCTTGGTGTATCGCAATCAAGGAATCCAAACCTTGCGGCTGTTTTTTATAGGATGAGGTTGATTGAAAGTTATGGGACAGGAATTGGAAAAATCCAACGTATGTACAATTCTGTTGAAAAAAAACCCAAATTTGAAACCGCAAAAGGTGTGTTCCGAGTTACATTGCCTAATTATAATGAACATGCAGTTGTGCAAAAAGTGGCGCAGTGGCAAGTAGACTTGCCGAATGTTCAGATGCTTCTGGAAAAGCAGAAAGAAATGATTGTGGCATATGCTTTAGAAAATGGACAAGTAACAAGAAAAGAAGTAGAGGATCTGTTGGAAGTTGGATCTACAAAGGCATTCAGACTTTTGAAAGAACTGTGTGATGCAGGAAAACTGAAAGCAGAAGGAAAGGGAAAATTAAGTAGATATGTGGTGAATTGATAAATGAAGATTATAATATCTCCAGCAAAAAAAATGAATGTTGTATCAGATATATTGTCCTATAAGGATCTGCCTGTTTTTATCAATCAGGCAGATCGATTAAAACAGGAGCTGCAAACGTATTCGTTATCAGAATTACAGAAGTTATTTGCTTGTAATGAGAAGATTGCAAGCTTGAATTATGAACGTTATCGTACGATGAATTTGTATGAGATGCTTTCTCCTGCAATTCTTTCTTATGAAGGAATCCAGTATCAGTATATGGCGCCGGTTGTATTTACTGATTCCGAGTTGGAATATGTGCAGAAGCATTTACGTATTTTGTCGGGGTTTTATGGTGTGTTAAAACCAATGGATGGAGTAGTGCCATATCGCTTGGAAATGCAGGCAAAACTTAGAATTGGAGAGTATAAGAACTTATATGAATATTGGGGAAGAATGATTTATGAAGAATTAATAGAGGGAGAAAATTTGATTATTAATTTGGCCTCCAAAGAATATAGTAAAGTCATTGAATCTTATTTAACTCCCAATATTATGTTTATTAACTTTGTATTTGGAAAATTAGTAAATGGGAAAGTAAAAGTGAACGGAACTTATGCAAAGATGGCGAGAGGAGAGATGGTGCGTTTTATGGCACAGAATCAGATTTTGGATAAACGTCTGGATAACAATGAGAAACGTAAAGAATATATTTCTCATTGTTATCATGTATTGCAGTCCTTTGATCGTTTAGGATATTCGTTTGAAGAATCACTATCCTCCAAAACACAGCTTGTATTTCTTCAAAGGTAGTGTCTATAAAAACAATTAGGATACTGATATTTGATACTATCCGTTATAATAGTGCTTGTGGAATAGGAACGTTTACTGAGCTGCTTTTACTTCGTCGATTTTTTGCTTAATGGACTCGAAGTCTTTAATGATAGCATCCATTTTTCTTGGATCACGGAGTACGGCAGATGGATGATAGGTTGCGGTAAGCCAACAATTTTTTCGGTAAATCCAAGTTCCATGTTCTTGAGTAATGCGATAATCGGAGCGAATGATTCGTTTTGCAGCAATCCGTCCAAGACAGACGATTACGAGTGGTTTGACTAATAGTGTTTCATATTTTAAATAAGGAATACAGGCCTCCTGTTCACTTTCCTTTGGATCACGGTTATGAGGTGGTCGGCACTTTACAATATTAGTAAGGTAGAGATCATTTCGAGTCATGGAGACAAGAGAAAGTAGTTTATCAAAGAGTTGACCAGAAGGTCCCACAAATGGAATTCCCTGGATATCTTCCTGTGCTCCAGGGGCTTCTGAGATAAATTGAATACGAGACTGAATATTTCCTCTGCCCATAACGGGAAAGTTACGAGTTTGGCAAAGTTCACAGCGATTACAGTGATTAATAAAATGATATAATTCTTCCCATGTATACATAATAAATTCCTTCCTAATTCCTTATCTGGATGGAGTTGTTTTAGTAAAATATCATTGTTTAGTATAGCAAAAAGGAGAAGAAGAGTCAATTTAGATCATTCATTTACGTAGAAAAATAGTCGTTATCCTGTAGTAACTTTGGTATTGTACTTTGGACATGAAAAACATTGGAGTCAGCCGCTGAGATTAAAGGAGTGTCTTGATATACCGCCAGAATTTGAGCCGTATGTGAATGATTATAGGATCAATTTGTTTGAAATCGCATATCTGACGCAGGAGCAGGTTGCTCTGTTTCAAAGTGATTTTCGCATTGTAGCGGATTACTTTGTACAGAAAAGGGAGAAGGGAGATTACACACCAGAACCCTATGATTTTAAACATATTCAGGAAACTCTGCAGCTGCTCAGTGTGATGTCGAAGGATAACCGTTTTGAGGAAGCATATAAGGATGATACGAAGGGAGGTATCCACAATATGTGTGATGTATTAGATCGAATCGAACTTAAGGGTCGGCGTGAAGGTCGTCAGGAAGGTCGTCAGGAAGGTCGCCGTGAAGGAGAATTAAAGGCCAAGAAGGAAATGGCACTTTCCCTTGCTGGTATGGGTATATCGGTAGAAAAAATTGCAGAAGCTGCAAAGGTAAGTATTGAAGTAGTAAAACAATGGATTACTTCTGATGGAAATGCGGCAAGATAAGAGTATAATAAAGAAAAGAAGATCATGAACTCTGCTGTTACTAAAATCTTGGTAACAGCAGCAATTGGAGTTTTTATGAGGTAGAGCAATTGATTTAATTGAAAAATAAACTATGGTTTGTACGTCAAATCTTGTATTATTCCACTTGTTATGGAGTGGGATTTTTTATATAATGAAAAAAGATGATAATAATTCAGGAATTGGATATTTAATGTCCTGATGTTTTCATATATTATTATATTTAGGAGGAAAAGGATATGAATGTTATGGAAACTTATCAATTTTGGTGTGAAGATTCCTATTTTGATGAGAATACAAAAGAGGAATTAAAGGCAATTGCAGGTGATGAAAAGGAGATTGAAGATCGCTTTTATAAAAACTTAGAGTTTGGTACAGGCGGTTTGCGTGGTGTAATTGGCGCTGGAACAAATCGTATGAATATTTATACGGTAAGAAAGGCAACACAGGGACTTGCTAATTTTATTTTAAAGGAAAATGCACAGGAAAAAGGAGTGGCAATTGCATTTGACTCTCGTAGAATGTCACCAGAATTTTCCAAAGAAGCAGCCCTTTGTCTGGCAGCAAATGGAATTCATGCATATTTATTTGAATCACTTCGTCCAACTCCAATGCTTTCTTTTGCACTTAGAAAGTTAGGATGTACGGCTGGTATTGTCGTAACTGCGAGTCATAATCCGCCAGAATACAATGGATATAAAGTATATTGGGAAGATGGTGCTCAGGTTACTGCTCCAAAGGATACAGAGATTATTGATTGTGTGAATGCGATTGAAGACTTTACGACGATTCGCACGATGAGTGAAGAAGAAGCAAAGAAGGCAGGCCTTCTTACTATTATTGGTAAGGAAATTGATGATGCCTATATGGAAGAGCTGAAGAAGTTAGTTCTTCATCCAGAGGCAATTAAGGAAGTAGCAAAGGATTTAAAAATCGTTTATACTCCATTACATGGTACAGGAAATCTTCCAGTTCGCCGTATTTTAAAAGAACTTGGATTTGAACAAGTTTATGTTGTACCAGAGCAAAGCGAACCAGATGGTAATTTCCCAACTGTAAGTTATCCAAATCCAGAAGATAAGAAAGCATTTGCACTTGCTTTGGAATTAGCAAAAAAAGTAGATGCAGATTTAGTACTGGCAACGGATCCAGATGCAGATCGTCTCGGTGTATATGCAAAAGATTCTAAGACAGGAGAGTATCAGGTATTTACTGGAAATATGTCGGGTATGCTGATCTGTGAATATGAATTATCTCAGAAGAAGGCACTTGGAATTTTACCAGAAAACGGAGCAGTTGTTACTACAATTGTATCTACTAACATGGCAGATGCAGTTGCTGCTGCTTATAATCAGACTTTAATTAAGACGTTAACTGGATTTAAATATATTGGAGAACAGATTAAACTGTTCGAGCAAAACGGAGAGCATAGCTATCAGTTTGGTTTTGAAGAAAGCTATGGATGCTTAGTTGGAACCCATGCAAGAGATAAAGATGCAGTTGTAGCAGTTATGGCACTTTGTGAAGCTGCTGCTTATTATCGCACACAGGGTAAGACTCTTTGGGATCAGATGTTAACGATTTTTGATACATACGGATATTATAAGGAAGATTTGTATACGATTACATTAAAAGGAATTGAAGGTACACAGAAGATTCAGGAAATTATGGATAACCTGAGAAAGCAGACTCCAGAGCAGATTGGCAGCTATAAAGTATTGGAATTCTATGATTATAAAGAAGATGTAAAGAAAGATATGGTAACGGGAGAAGTTGGTAAATCAGGACTTCCAAAATCCAATGTTCTTTATTTTGCATTAGAAAATGATACCTGGTGCTGTGCAAGACCATCTGGAACAGAACCAAAGTTGAAATTCTATATGGGAGTAAAAGGAAGCTCCATGCAGGATGCAATCGGTCAATTAGAAGATTTAACGGCAGCAGTAAAGGAAATGGCTGGAGTTTAACTGAATCAAGGAAAGAATAATTCTGATCTGGATGCATATACTATTGCTGCAAACAAGATTTTTTGTTTTGTAAGTATAGGATTGAATAGGAGGAGCTTGATATGAAAGCACATGTAGATCAGAGTGGGTGTATTAGTTGTGCCCTTTGCGTAGACACTTGTCCAGAGATATTTCATTTTAATAAAGAGGCGAAAGCAGAGGCAGTGGACAAAAAAATCCCAAGCGATGCCATGGACTTAGCAGAGAAAGCGAGAGATGGATGTCCAGTAAGTGTTATCTCGATTCAATGAGTCGTGTTTAAGGAAGTCCTCGCCACCGTATCTTATAGAAAGGCGGTGGCGGGGATTTCCTGCTGTCTATCGAGAAAACTTCAAGAATTCCTGTTTGAATTTTGATAGGAAAAAATAGTTTAAATTTTATAATTTTTTTATAAATTACTAGTTGACATTTGGTCGGAGGAGTGCTATCTTATCTATAGATGTTAGCACTCCTCTTTGTTGAGTGCTAATAATCCAAGAAGGGAGTGAGTCAATTGGAACTGGATAACAGAAAGCGTACTATTTTAAACGCAATCATTAAAAACTATCTGGAAACCGGAGAGCCAGTTGGGTCACGAACCATTTCCAAATATACGGATCTCAATCTCAGTTCTGCGACGATTCGTAATGAGATGGCAGATTTGGAGGAAATGGGTTTGATTCTACAGCCCCACACATCGGCGGGTCGAATTCCTTCAGATAAAGGGTATCGTCTCTACGTAGATAATATGATGCAGGAGAAGGAACGAGAAGTATTGCAGATGAATGATTTTCTTATTCAAAAGGTAGACCGTGTGGAGTTGCTGCTCAAACAGATGGCAAAGCTTCTGGCGGTGAATACCAACTATGCAACGATGATTTCCGCACCTCAGTATCATCATACGAAGTTAAAGTTTATTCAACTGTCAAGGGTAGAAAAAAACCGGTTATTGGCAGTGATTGTGGTAGAGGGCAACATTATTAAAAATGCAATGATGAATATTGAAGAAGATATTTCTGATGAAGAGATTTTGTCGCTCAATATTCTTTTAAACAGTTCTTTGAATGGGCTAACCATTGATGAGATTAACCTGCGATTGATTCAAGAGTTAAAAGAAAAAGCGGGTTATCACAGTGGAGTGGTCGGAAGTGTTTTAGAAGAAGTTGCGAATGCGATTAAGAGAGTCGATCAGGAAAAGCCGCAGATTTACACAAGCGGTACTACAAATATCTTGAAATATCCAGAGTTGGGAACGAGTGAGCAGGCGAGTGAGTTGTTAACCACTTTAGTAGAGCAGGATCATTTAGCTGAGCTGGTAGAACAGGCAGGCAAGGAACATGGAATTCAAGTATATATTGGAAGTGAGACTCCAGTTCAATCTATGAAAGATTGCAGTGTAGTAACAGCAAACTATGCATTAGGTGATGGCATTCAGGGAACAATCGGTATTATTGGACCGAAACGTATGGACTATGAGCATGTTGTCTCGGTACTGCGTACTTTAA
The DNA here is from genome assembly GCA_018712075.1 of Candidatus Fimimorpha faecalis. Classification (GTDB taxonomy): domain Bacteria; phylum Bacillota; class Clostridia; order Lachnospirales; family Lachnospiraceae; genus Fimimorpha; species Fimimorpha faecalis. The sequence goes on along the minus strand of DVHN01000105.1, from coordinate 21,383 downwards.
TCGAACAGTTAGACAGCATTTATAAAAAAGAATAGATAGAAAGGCGGGAGTTTTGTGGCAGAGAAAGAAGAAGCAATGGATAAGGATCTAGCCGATGAAATTCTGGAAGAAGAGGCAGAGAATGAAGCCGAAAAGCAGTTAGAAGAAGAGGAGCAGCAGGAACCAGAAGAGGAGACGGCTGAAGCAGAAGAAACTGCAAAAAAATCCTTTTTTAAGAAAAAAGAAAAAAAGAAAGATAAAAAAGACATTCAGATTGAGGAATTAACCGATCGGTTAAAACGTACAATGGCAGAATTTGATAATTTCAGAAAGAGAACAGAAAAAGAAAAGTCAGCAATGTTTGATATGGGTGCTAAGACGATTGTAGAGAAGATTCTTCCAATTGTCGATAACTTTGAAAGAGGTTTGGCAGCTGTTCCGGAAGAAAATAAAGAAGATGCTTTTGTAGATGGAATGGATAAGGTTTATAAACAGCTTATGAAAACATTGGAAGAAGCTGGTGTAAAGCCGATTGAAGCGGTTGGAAAAGAATTTGATCCAAACTTCCATAATGCAGTGATGCATGTGGAGAATGAAGAACTTGGAGAAAATGTCGTAGCCGCAGAGTTCCAAAAAGGTTATACTTATAAAGAAACGGTTGTAAGACATTCGATGGTTCAAGTTGCAAATTAGCAAATGACCATTGAGGTATGAAACCAACTATTTGATTATAGATTTGCTAACTTATATTTCTAGGCGAAAGCCTGATAGTTTATATAGTATCTGTATTTTATTGCAGATAAATCCATAAAACAGGAGGAAACTAATTATGGGAAAAATCATTGGTATTGACTTAGGTACAACAAATTCATGTGTAGCTGTTATGGAAGGTGGTAAACCAGTTGTTATTACAAATACAGAAGGCGTTAGAACAACACCATCCGTTGTTGCATTCTCTAAGACAGGAGAGCGTTTAATCGGTGAGCCTGCAAAGCGTCAGGCTGTTACAAATGCAGAAAAGACGATTTCTTCTATTAAGAGACATATGGGAACTGATTATAAAGTAGATATTGATGGAAAGAAATATTCTCCACAGGAAATTTCTGCTATGATTCTTCAAAAACTAAAAGCAGATGCAGAAGCTTATCTTGGAGAAAAGGTAACCGAAGCAGTTATTACCGTTCCAGCATATTTTAATGATGCACAAAGACAGGCAACAAAGGATGCTGGTAAGATTGCTGGTTTGGATGTTAAGAGAATTATTAACGAGCCTACAGCAGCAGCTCTTGCATATGGTTTGGATAATGAAAGAGAACAGAAAATTATGGTATACGATTTAGGTGGTGGTACATTTGATGTTTCCATTATCGAAATCGGTGATGGTGTTATTGAAGTATTAGCTACATCTGGTGATAATCGACTGGGTGGAGATGATTTTGATAATAAGATCACACAGTGGATGTTAGATGAATTTAGAAAAGCAGAAGGTGTAGACTTATCCAAAGATAAGATGGCTCTTCAGAGATTAAAAGAAGCAGCAGAAAAGGCAAAGAAAGAATTGTCAACTGCTACAACAACTAATATTAACTTACCATTTATCACAGCAACTGCAGATGGTCCAAAACATTTGGATATGAATCTGACAAGAGCAAAATTTGATGAATTAACACATGATTTAATTGAAAGAACTACAGCACCAGTGCAGAATGCATTAAGAGATGCAGGTATCTCTGCTTCTGAATTGGATAAGGTATTATTAGTTGGTGGTTCCACACGTATGATTTCCGCACAGGAAAAGGTAAAAGCTTTAACAGGAAAAGAACCTTCTAAGAACTTAAATCCAGATGAATGTGTTGCAATCGGTGCATGTATTCAAGGTGGTAAGTTGGCAGGCGATGCTGGTGCAGGTGATATCTTATTACTGGATGTTACACCATTGTCCTTATCCATTGAAACAATGGGTGGTATTGCTACAAGATTGATTGAAAGAAATACGACAATTCCTACAAAGAAGAGTCAGATTTTCTCAACAGCAGCAGATAATCAGACAGCTGTTGATATCCATGTTGTACAGGGCGAAAGACAGTTTGCAAAAGATAATAAGACGTTAGGTCAATTCCGTCTGGATGGTATTCCACCAGCAAGAAGAGGAGTACCTCAGATCGAAGTTACATTTGATATTGATGCAAATGGTATTGTAAATGTATCCGCTAAAGATTTAGGAACAGGAAAAGAACAGCATATTACTATTACAGCTGGTTCCAATATGTCAGAAGCAGATATTGATAAGGCAGTAAAGGAAGCTGCTGAATTTGAAGCACAGGATAAGGCTCGTAAGGAAGGTATTGATGCGAGAAACGAAGCTGACTCCATGGTATTCCAGACAGAAAATGCATTAAAAGAAGTTGGCGATAAGCTGGATGCTTCCTTGAAGAGCCAGGTAGAAGCTGATTTACAGGCATTAAAGGATGCAGTTGCTGCTACAACTCCTGAAAATATTACTCCAGATCAGGTAGCTGATTTGAAAGCGAAGAAGGAAACTTTAATGCAGAGTGCAAACCAGCTGTTCACAAAGATGTATGAACAGCAGGCACAGGCAAATGGCGGTGCACAGGCAGATTCAGGCGCAGGAGCAAATACAGGAGCAGGTTCTGCGGATGATGTAGTAGATGGAGATTACAAAGAAGTGTAAAGCAATGCCGTTTTATACGGCATGGAAGTTTACTATAAATAGGTTGGATGTCGCCTACTGTTCACTGAACTTGACTTAGCAGATTTGGTTCATAGTAATAGATTGGTGATGCAGATTGAAGGCGGTACTCTCAGGGAAATGTTTCTCTGAGAGTACCGTTATGCAGGTTAAATATAGAGGAGAACATTCCATGGCAGAGAAAAGAGATTATTATGAAGTGTTAGGTGTTCCAAAAGACGCCGATGATGCTGCATTAAAAAGAGCATATAGAAAACTGGCAAAGCAATATCATCCAGATGCAAATCCAGGAGATGAAGTTGCGGCAGAAAAGTTTAAAGAAGCTTCTGAAGCTTATAGTGTACTTAGTGATCCAGAAAAAAGAAGACAATATGATCAGTTTGGTCATGCAGCATTTGGCGGTGCAGACGGCGCTGGCGGCGGCTTCGGTGGATTTGGAGGCTTTGATTTTAATAGCGCAGACATGGGCGACATGTTTGGAGATATTTTTGGCGACTTATTTGGAAGCTCTCGTTCCAGAGGACGTGCAAATAATGGTCCAATGAGAGGTGCCAACGTTCATGCTGCTGTGCGTATTACGTTTGAAGAAGCGGTTTCTGGCTGTTCCAAGGAACTGGATTTGAATTTGAAAGAAACTTGTACGAAATGTGGTGGAACAGGTGCAAAACCAGGCACAAGTCCTCAGACTTGTACAAAGTGTGGAGGTCGTGGTCAGGTAACCTATACCCAGCAATCCATTTTTGGTATGGTACGTAATGTACAGACATGTCCAGATTGTAATGGAACGGGTAAGATTATTAAAGAGAAATGTCCAGATTGCCGAGGAACTGGTTATGTAACAATGCGTAAAAAGATTGAAATTACAATTCCAGCTGGTATTGATAACGGTCAGAGCATCCGTATCCGTGGAAAAGGAGAGCCAGGTGTCAATGGTGGAGAAAGAGGAGATTTATTAGTAGAAGTAACCGTATCGCAACATCCGATTTTTAAACGTCAGGATTATGATGTATATTCTACTGTACCGATTTCATTCCCACAGGCAGCGTTAGGGGATACAATTCGTATTCAGACTGTAGACGGTCAGGTAGAATATGAAGTGAAACCAGGAACACAGACTGGTACAAAAGTACGTCTGAGAGGAAAGGGTATTCCAAGTCTTCGTAACCGCAATACACGAGGCGATCATTATGTTACTTTGGTAGTACAGGTTCCTACGACTTTAAATGCAGAGCAAAGAGAGGCATTGCATCAATATGATATGGCAATGGGCGGAGTAACAAAGGGACCAGAAAAGAAGAAAAAGGGATTTTTTAAATAAAGTTTTGACTGGACATAGTAGATTTCACGATCTATTATGTCCTTTTTTATGCGATAAACCCGTCACACTATGTCTTAAATAAGGAGATAATATGTTCAGTTTAGATCCAATATAGAGATAAAATGAACAAATAAGATGAAAATAGAGATTGAAATGTTCAAAAAAATGTGATATGATTCAAAACGCAATAAAAAAAGGTAAGGGAAAGGCGTAGCGAATAGGTAATAATATGCTAAAAAGAGTAGCAGTGGTATTATTCATTATCACAGTGTTATTGATTATAGATGTGACAAAAGAGAATGAAGATGCAATTATTGTATATTCTTCCATGGAACAATTTCGGAATGAAGCGTTACAGGAACAGTTGACCGAAGCGTTTCCCGACAAAAATGTTTCAGTTATGTATATGTCAACCGGAAAAGCGGCATCCAAAATTCGTATGGAGGGAGAAAATGCGGATGCAGATATTATAGTTGGACTGGAATGTGCATATTTAGAAAAAATAAAAGATAATTTGGAATATGTAGCCGATATGACGAAGTTAGATTATATGGATGGAATGCAAGATCCTGACGGAAAATACCTTATATGGGAGAGACAAGATGGATCTATAATTGTGAATCGAACGGTATTAGAAAAATATGATCTTCCTATGCCGCAGACGTATGAGGATTTATTACGCCCAGAGTACAAAAATCGGATTGCAATGCCCGACCCCAAATCGAGTGGGACTGGATACTTTTTCTATAAGGGATTGGTAAATGTATGGGGAGAAGAAAAAACACTGCAATATTTTGACAAACTGGCGATCAATATAAAGCAGTTTACAGAATCTGGGTCTGGTCCAATTAAATTATTGATTCAACAAGAAGTGGCAATTGGGCTTGGTTTAACTTTTCAAGGTGTCAAAGAACAAAATGAGGGAAATGATTTGGTTTTAATCGAGCCTGAGTTTGGATCCCCCTATTCGTTGACTGGAAGCAGCATAATAAAAGGAAAACGTGAAAAAGAAGGGGTTGCAGAGGTATTTGAATTTATTGTGAATCATGCATTGATTTATGATAAAGAATATTTATGTCCAGGTCAAATTTTAAAGGAACAGCAAAACTATATTGAAAATTATCCTGTTACTGTGAACTATGCAGATATGCATGGAATTGAGGATATGGAAGAAAAAGAGAGGTTATTGCAATTATGGAAGTATTAAAATCAGTTTCGGAACAAACAGCGAGTGAATATGAAATGTCGGAGATTAAGTTAGAGGTAAGTCATATACGAAAGCAGTTTGATAGAGAAGAAGTATTAAAAGATATTAGTTTTCAAGTGAAAAAAGGGGAATTTTTAGCGATTTTAGGATTGAGTGGATGTGGAAAGACAACGTTACTTCGTATTTTAATTGGATTAGAGCATCCAGATAGTGGAAGCATTAAGAAAGATGGAAAAGAGATATCTAAACTAGCTCCAAATGAAAGAGGAATGGGAATTATTTTTCAAAACTATGCATTGTTTCCAAATATGACTGTATTGGACAATGTTGCTTATGCATTAAAATTGAAAAAAGAAACAAAGGCTTCTGCCAAAGAGATTGCGCTGCATACGTTAGAGCAAATTGGAATGAGTGAGCATTTAAATAAAAAACCGAGACAGCTTTCGGGAGGGCAGCAGCAGCGAGTAGCAATCGCACGAACTCTGGCAATGAATCCAGATATTGTGCTTTTGGATGAACCGATTTCTGCTTTGGATGTAACCAATCGAGAAATTATGAAGCAGGAGCTAAAGGCAATTCAGGAAAAATTTCATTCTACTATGATATTTATTACACATGAACAAGAAGAAGCGTTTTATCTGGCAGATCGAATTATGGTAATGTCGGAAGGCAGAATGGAACAGTTGGATACGCCAGAAAATATTTTTAAAAATCCTGCAAATGCTTTTGTGAGAGATTTTGTCGTAGCGCATTTAGAACAAAAATATGAGTCTTTATTAAAATGTACTGGAAGAATGAAAAATGAATTTAATTGAAGGATAGGAAAAAACAGATGAGAAATAAAAAGATTGCTTATCCAGCAGTAAAATACTTCCTTATGGTTTTGCTATTTATAACGGTTCTATGTCCACTTGGAATGGTGATTGCCACCATTCGGATGGAGGATATCCAAGAGTTACTGGAGGCTGGTCAATTAAAAACCATGCTGAGTCATTCCATCGTCGTAACAGGCATTGCTACAATGATTTCTGTTTTATTAGCACTGTTATTGGCATGGTGTATTAATCGAAGTAGAATGAGATGGAAAGGCGTATTTTCGGTTCTATTTACAATTCCAATGTTAATTCCATCTATTTCGCATGGCATGGGGTTAGTGTTGTTATTGGGAGATAATGGGATGTTATCCAATTGGTTTGGAATTAAAATTCCGCTTTATGGCTATTTAGGGATGATTATGGGATCGGTTTTATATTCATTTCCAGTTGCTTTTTTGATGTTAACCGATATTTTTCAATATGAAGACTATACTGCATATGAGGCAGCACGAGTACTTGGACTAAGTAAAGCGAAACAATTTTGGACGATTACAATACCAAATATAAAAAGGACGTTAATATCCACAAGTTTTGCGGTGTTTACGCTTATTTTTACAGATTATGGAGTTCCGCTTGTAATTGGAGGAAAAATTGTAACACTTCCTCTTTATATGTATCGGGAAGTTGTGGGACAGATGAATATTTCAAAGGGAGCAGTAATCGGAATGTTACTATTGCTGCCAGCTGTTGTTGCTTTTGTGTTAGATTTGAGGCAGGAAGAAACGACAAATAGTTCTACAATCACGAAGCAATATGTTGTTTTAAAAAACAAGAGAAGAGATCGCTTTGCCTATTTCTTTTGTATTGTAACGGTTTTACTTATTAGCCTTCCCGTTTTTGCTTTTTTATATTTGTCAATCATAAAGCAGTATCCAATTGATCCCAGGCTGTCATTGGATCATATAAAAGAAGCGTTTCAATTAGGGGTGGGACGTTATTTAAAAAACTCGCTTGCCATTGCGCTTACAACTTCCTTTATCGGCACGGTGACGGCCTATATTACTGCTTTTTTAACAGCTCGCTCCAAACGTAATTGGGGGACACAGGCACTCCATTTAATCTCCATGGTTTCGTTGGCGATTCCAGGTATTGTATTAGGACTTGCTTATGTATTGTTTTTTAGAGGAAGCTGGATTTATGGAACTTTGATGATGTTAGTTCTTGTAAATATGGTGCATTTTTTTGCTTCTCCTTATTTACTTGCCTATAATTCATTAAGTAAGTTTAACCAGAATTTAGAGGATGTGGCAGCAACGCTTGGAATTGCTCCATGGCGTATGTTAAAAGATGTTTACCTTAAATGTACACAAAAGACAATATTGGAAATGTTTAGTTATATTTTTGTAAATGCTATGGTAACGATTTCTGCGGTTTCTTTTTTGGCAGATTTTCGTACGATGCCGCTTGCTTTATTAATCCCACAGTTTGAATCACAGTCATTAATGGAATCTACAGCTTTTATCTCCATTATTATTTTAGCTGTAAATGGACTTATGAAATTGGCAGTATTCTGTTTAAAAAGAACAATTCCAGATGTAACAAAATAGAAAGGGACTGGCTCGAAGATGAATCGAAATCAATTTGAATTATTAAGCTTGATTGAAAGAGAAGGAAAAAAGAAATTAACGCAGCGTTATATGGCAGAGGAAACAGGAATGTCACTTGGAATGGTAAATAAAACCTTAAAAGAGGCAGTCCAAGAAAAATTGATTGGTATGGATGAAAAGAAAGAAATTTGGATTACGAATCTGGGATTGGAACAGTTGGAACCATATCGAGTAAAACGTGCAGTAATATTGGCAGCAGGAGTTAGCTCCCGTATGATGCCAATTATATTAAATACACCAAAGCCGCTTGTTCGAGTTCATGGAAAACCAATTATTGAAACAATCTTAGATGCATTGTTTGATGTGGGGATTAAGGATATTACAATTGTGGTAGGATATATGAAAGAGCAGTTTGCTTTGTTAAAAGACCATTATCCGAATCTTCAATTAATGGAAAATCCTTTTTTTAATGAAACGAACAATGTTTCATCTGCTTGGTTAGCAAGAAAAAGGATTGCAAGAGCCTATGTGTTAGAGGCGGATTTAGTGATTCAAAATCCGAACGTGGTAAGGAAATATGAGTATTGTTCCAATCATTTAGGCGTTTATTGTGAGAGAACGGACGATTGGTGTTTTGTCGTAAAAAAGGATTTGATTCAAAAAATGCAAATTGGGGGAGAAAATTGCTATCGTATGTGTGGGATTTCGTTTTGGACGGATGAGGATGGAAAAAAATTAGAGCAATGTTTGGATGAGGCATGGAACCGTCCAGGCGGAAAAGAACGGTATTGGGATGAAATTCCATTTCGAGAATATAAAGACATATTTGAAATTGAAATCCGTAAATGTAAAAAGAATGATTTGATGGAAGTAGATACTTGGAAAGAACTACAAAGAATTGATCCAGTTTATACAATATAAATAAAGAAACCAGAAGCTGTTTTAACGGTTCGTAATAACAACTTCTGGCTTTTTAATTTTTATTTACGGACAAGGCGAATTTGCAATGCTTCCAGCCGGAGACTCTTGCCAGAGGTGCCGGCCATTGCACCATCTCTTACCCAAGACTGCCATCCGATATTTTGTACATGCGTACGATACTCTACATGGTAGTATTGTTCAAGTTCTCCAGTAAGACGAATATTCATTGCTTCCAGTCGGAGGCTCTTGCCAGAAGTACCAGCCAGTGCACCATCTCTTACCCAGGACTGCCATCCAATATTTTGTACATGAGTACGGTATTCGATGCTTCCTGATAAAGAAGAGGTTACTTTAATCTTTAATCCCTCAATTCGAAGGCTCTTGCCAGAAGTACCAGCTTTTTCACCATCCGATACCCAAGACTGCCATCCAATGTTTTGCACATGTCCGGTATAACTTAATGCTGCATTAATATTAGTTTGAGATGGGACAGTAATATCTCCGCCGACCATATATTGTTTTCCATTTTTGTCAGTTAAATATACGTGTGTATTATAATGTCCCGTTTCATTGTTATGATTACGAACATTTACTTGATAAGTTGCCGTGGAACCATTGATTGTTCCCATACCCCATATAATATCATCTTGTCCATTGGCAGTTGTCCAAGTCGGGAAAAGAACAGAAGAAACATTGGTTGGATCGGCAATTGTGACAGAAACGGTATAACCATTGCTTGTTACATTAGTAAATTTCAGATTACTAATTCCCTGTGATACGATAGGTTTTGGAACTTTAATCGTTGTCTGTCTGGATAGGGTGCCAGATGGAGTTTCAATCTGAATCGTACTATAATAACTGCCAGATTCATTGTTATGGTCAGACGTTTTTACATGGTAAGTGATCCGATCTCCACTGACGATAACGGAGTCGATGGTCTGGTCATCGTTTCCATTGGCTTTTGTCCAAGTTATTCCAGAAGCCTTTTGTATCAATTCAGGCTCATTGACCGTTGCAGATACGGTGTAGCCGTCGGTTGTCAGGTTGCTGACAGAAAGATCGCTTAATGTTAATGTTTTGGTAGATACAGCAGGTACCGAAATTTGAAATCCAGTGTGATTTTCATTGCCTTTTACATCGTAGGCATAAATATGAGTACAATAAATGCCGCTTTCTTTATTGTGGTTGGAAGTTGGAATCGTAACGGTAGCGGTTGTTCCATTTATAGTTCCCTTATACCAAATGATGTCGTCCTGTCCATTTTCACGGCTCCAAGTTGGGAATAATACTTCCTGGACTCCATAGTAAGAATTTATTGTGCAGCTTACGGTATAACCCGAAGAAGTTAAGTTGGATGTTCGAACGTTGGAGATACCTGGAGCTCCGTGTGGAGGAACGGTTACCTCCGTCCCTACAAGGCTAACATTCCCATTGACATCATAGACATAAATATGCGTTGTATAGTTGCCAGATTTTCCGTTATGGGAAGAAATAGGAATGCGACAGCGAACTAAACTTCCACTGACGGATGCTTCATGCCATATAATATCATCTTGTCCATTTTCATTGCTCCATGTTGGACAAAGAGCATATGCAAGTCCGGCAGTACTAGTGGCATTGCAAACTACGGTATAGCCTTCTGAATTTAAATCCGTTACCATAATGGAGCTTAAAATTGGTTTGTTTAGCTGAACAGAAAGATAAACGGGATCGGATGCGTTGCCTTTTTTATCGTAAGCGATAATTTGGGTTGTGTACGACTGATCGGTATCTGCAATGGAGGAAACGTCCACCGTACAGGAAGCTGTTTGACCTCGCAATGTGGCATCCTGTGTTACCTTTTGATTGGAATTATTGTCATTCCAAGTAGAAAGCAATATTCGGTCAATTTCATTGGATGCAAATACATCGCATGTAACACGATAAGAGTTTTGCGCCTGATTGCTAATCTGTCCATTGGAAACAGTAATGGAATTGCTTGCAGTCGATGCGGATGCGGCTTGTACGACGTTTTCAATGCGGAATGAGCCATGATTCCAACGAGTGGAATTGTTTTGTTTTACCCAAACTTGGATACGATCCACATAACTGCGGTAAGGCCAGTTTTTTAAATCAACGCCAAGCGTTGTTTTCGTTCCAGCTGGAACAAGAGCCTCACTGTCAAAGACATGTTCGTTGCTGAATATACGGACACGAACCTGAGCAAAGTCAGAAGGAACATCATTGACCGTAATATCCATTCCAAAAACAGGGTTGCTTGCAAAGTTAAGCGGAGAAGAAAACTTTTGGATAATGCATTTGTAAGCAGCACTGTAAGTTGGTTCTATCGTAACATTGGCTCCAGTTGGAAGCTGTTCAGTAATTTTTGTGTAACAGTTATTAATCCAATTATTTGGCAAGTTGGAAGCTGAAGTAAAAGTTTTTACTGGAGTTAAAACACCTGTTTTAATGGAACGAAGAGATTGATACTTCGACTCATCATATCCGCTTATGAGATCATTCCAATTACTGGAGCCAAGTTGTTTTAAAATTGGCTTTGTAATATCAGTGGATTGATTTGTATCAATATATTTGAAGATTTCCCATATTTCTTTTTTCGTGGAAGGGTTTTCTCCAGTAGAATCGGAAAGATCGGTTTCCCAAAGCCCAAAGTTAATATTTTGTGATACTTCCACAGGATGATCGACATGCCGATTCAAAATTAAAGAATCAATATAAGGATTGGCATCTACAATATAATAGGCATAGGCAAACATAGCTGCCTGTTCTTCGCTGACATCTCGTCCGTAGGAATCTACAGAGGTAAATCCCTGTTCGGATAAAATAACATGCTTTACAGAGCCATCTGGGTTACGCATAGCAGATCCTTGTAAAAAGTCGGTTAAAACATTTAAATTTTTAAATGTAACGATTGGAGTGGATTGGCTGTTGGAAACATTGTCATCTGTAAAATCGGGATCCGTCAGCGGCAATGGATATGGATGATGGGCAACTTCCCATGCAATGTTTCCTTCCGATTGAATAAAACGCTGCATTTGTGTTAAAAGAGAGACGGTATTAAGACGTCCTCCTTCTATTCCTTGCCAGTAATGATCGAGGGAAACATAAATACGTGCGCTTTTATAACAGGATTTCACGGCTGTCGATACAAGACGAATCGCACGGGAATAGTTTTGCATATAAGTAGTAAAATCTACATCGCCCATATTGTTCCATGAACTTGGATTATTTACTTCATTTCCAACGATCCAGTTGGCAATATATCCGTATGCTTTGTCGGTTCTAGTATAACGTTCTGCAAGGAAATGTATAATGGTAGAAACACATTCAATACCCTCCTTTGTGGCAGTATTTACTGCATAATAAGAACTCGTTCCAGATGCATTTGGATGAATCAATTCGGGTACGCTTGGACTATAGTTGGCGAGTAAAACGCAGCTTGTTACAATATTGTTGTCTGCCATATATTTTAATGTACTATCATAGCTGGCAAGTACATTGGAGTTAATATAGTAGGTGCTGCCATTATAAGTATAGGGCATATCTCCATCAGAAAGAAGTCTATGTAATTCAATGTTAACTAAAGCGTGCTGAACATTTAACTCATCGATATCGGAGAACATTCCAGAGTTGGTGAGTAATCCCTTTTTACTAGTAGAAGATGGAAAACTGTTTTGATTTGCTGCCAATACTTCTGGATTAGTAATATAACTGAAGTTGGAAACAGGAAAATATCTATCATCTGTGCCAAATACAGCAAGTACAAATTTAGAATAAAGTCGGCAAGAAGATTGATTATAATTTAAATCAGTAGTAATACTTACATTTGCCGCTTGTTTTGGCAGATCAATCGAAGCAATTGGCTTTTTCTTTTCGATGGAAGTTTCATAACTGTCTAATTCAAACAGATAGAGCGTTTGATCCAGTGAAGGTACTTCTTCTTGAAAAGAGGCTTCAATTGTAATTTGATTTCCATTTGTAATTTGACAGGAGGTAATGGAAGCATAATTGGCTGCTCGTTCAAAATCGAGAAGCGAAAACTCAGATAAGCTTCCTTCCTCAGTGGATTCTGCTTCAGAAGATTCGAGATCTTCGGTGGAAGTTTCTTCAGAAGTTTCGAGATCTTCGGTAGATGCTTCTTCAGAAGTTTCGAGGTCTTCGGTAGATGTTTCTTCAGAAATTTCGAGATCTTCAGTAGATGCTTCTTCGGAAGTTTTAAAATCTTCGCTAGATGGTTCTTTGGAAGTTTCAAGAGCTTCCGTGGATTGTTTTTCCGTCGATTCCAATTCTGGGGATTCTGTTGTTGCTTCAGAAGAAGTTTGATTGTCAGATTGTTTTGAGGAAGATGGTTCCGATACCGCTTCGGAAAGAACTTCAGTTTGTGGTATTTCAGAAGAAACTTCAGATTTCGATTGAGAAGAAATTGGAGTTTCTGACTCTGTTTGTGAGACTTCCAGATTTTGAGAATCTACATGAAAGAAACTTGTGTTTGGTGATTGTGACATCATTTGTTCTGACTCAACATAGGCAGAAGAAGATGCAATGGGGGATTCTTCGCTTGATAAAGAGTTTTTGCTGCCTGCTAGAGAAGACAGGGAAATATTGCATAAAAGTAGAAGCGAAAGAATTACAGAAAGTATTGATTTTATATATCGCATTGTACAGCTCCCTTCCTAACATTTGTACTAATTGTATTACCCTTTCTGCAATTAGTTCATAAGGCTATTTTAAAGGAAACACTGAAATATTGCAAGTAAATCAAGAAAAAAGAAAATTGACTTTTCTGTTTGCAATTGTTATACTAAAATCAAAATATTAAATTTAAATAGGATGGTGTTGCGATAAATGCAGAACTATTTTATTGAGAAAAGGAAAGGATGGAAACTATGAGAATCGGAGCATTAGAAGCAGGCGGAACAAAGATGGTTTGTGCAATTGGGAATGAAAATGGAGAAATTTTTGAGCGGGTATCATTCCCAACTGAGACCCCAGAAATTACAGTACCAAAAATGATTGAATATTTTAAAGAAAGAGAAATCGAAGCGCTTGGTATTGCATGTTTTGGTCCGATTGATCTAAACAAAAAATCAGACACTTATGGGTATATTACAACAACTCCAAAACTAGCTTGGGTTAATTATGATATTGTAGGTGCTTTTAAAAAGGAATTAAATGTCCCAATCGGATTTGATACGGACGTTAATGGTTCTGCACTTGGAGAAGCTACCTGGGGAGTTACACAGGGATTGGAGAATAGTATCTATATTACAATTGGAACAGGTGTTGGTATGGGTATTATTACAAATGGAAAATTATTACATGGAATGCTTCATCCAGAGGCAGGTCATATGTTATTGAGAAAACATCCAGAAGATACATACGAAGGAAAATGTCCTTATCATAAAACTTGTTTGGAAGGCTTGGCAGCAGGACCTGCAATCGAAGCAAGATGGGGCAAAAAGGGAATTGAATTGGCAGATAAGAAAGAAGTCTGGGAAATGGAAGCTTATTATATTGGACAGGCTCTTGTAGATTTAATTTGTATTTTATCTCCACAGCGTATTATTCTAGGCGGTGGCGTTATGCATCAGGAACATATGATGCCGCTAGTTCGTGAAGAAGTGAAAAAGCAGCTAAACGGATATTTAAAGACAAAAGAATTAGAAGATCTGGAAAATTACATTGTACTTCCAAGTTTGAATGACAATCAAGGTATTATGGGATGCTTAAAGCTGGCATTAAATGAAATAGAAGAAATGAATGCATAAATGAATAGAATTTGATAACAGGATGAATCAACAGTCGTTTGGTTCATCCTGTTGTCATAAAAAGAGGTTATCCATCATAACGTAAAATAACGAAACAGTCAGGTAGGATTTTATGAGAGGACTGTATAAGAAGAAAAAACAAATGGGAGTAATTTATTTTCTTATTATTGGATGTATTTTTTTTCAAAATAGTTTAATTGGGCTTTCAAAAAATTGGAATGAGCCGTTTGGAGCTATAACGGAAGCAGAAAAAACAGTGGAAAGTGCAGCAAAGCTTAGCGACCAAACGCTTTATGCGAAATCTGCGGTGTTGATGGATGGAAAGTCTGGAAGAGTTTTGTATGGAAAAAATCCAGATGAAATAATGGCGATGGCAAGTACAACGAAAATCATGACTTGTATTATTGCATTGGAATATGGTAATGAAAAAGATATCTATACCGTTTCTTCTTATGCATCCAGTCAGCCAAAAGTAAAATTAGGGGCGGTGACAGGAGAACAGTATCGGATGAAGGACTTGCTTTACTCTCTTATGCTGGAGAGTCACAATGATGCTGCGGTTATTATTGCAGAAGGTGTTGCTGGATCAGTAGAGGCTTTTGCTGCATTAATGAATCAAAAAGCACAGGAGCTTGGCTGTATGAATACTTGTTTTGTCACTCCAAATGGTTTGGATGCACAGGGACATCACACGACAGCTGCTGAGTTAGCGAGAATCATGAAATATTGTTTATTGGAATCTTCGAAAAAAGAAGAATTTCTTAAAATTACAAGAACGGTTTCCTATACATTTTCTGATGTAAAACAAAAACGTTCGATTTCCTGCCAAAATCATAACACATTATTGAGTATGATGGATGGAGCAGTTTCTGGAAAAACAGGGTTTACTGGAAATGCGGGATATTGTTATGTTGGAGCTGTAGAAAGAGATGGGAAATTTTTGATTGTAGCATTGCTGGCATGTGGATGGCCGAACAATCGTAATTACAAATGGTCGGATACGAAACTTCTAATGGAGTATGGGTTTTCTAATTATGAGTATAAAGATATCTATGAAATATCAAATTTAGCAGATGTTCCCGTTATCAATGGGCAGACAGAAAACGTGGCGCTTCGAGTAGAAGATGGGACGAAACAGTTAAATTATTTGATGAAAGATGGAGAAACAGTACATATTCGAAAAAAACTGCCAAGCCAACTTACTGCTCCTGTGGATGCGAAAACCGCAGTTGGGGTTATAGAGTATTATATTGATGAGGAAAAAATAAAAGAGTATTTTATTTATCCAAAGGAATCGGTCAAAGCAATTGACTTTCGATGGTGTTTGGAACAGGTGAAACAATTGTTCTTTCTCTATGCAAATTTAGGAAATGAAAGTAATTTTGATTTATGAGATTTCTGAAAAATCGAAGCGGAAAAGGAGAAAAAACATCCGAAAAATCTTATAAAATAAGAGAATTAGTAAAAATGTGGAAAAAATGGCCATAAAAAATTTCTATTTAAGGCTAAATAGAAAAAACAAATGAAGTGAGGAAAAGGGATTGATTCTTTGGAAAATTAAAGGTACAATGATACATGGCAGAAAATGTTTTATAATTGAGCTATTGCTGCTGAGAAAAAGTGCAATGGATTCAGTTAAGAAATAAGATAGTATGGAGGTCAAAATATGAGTATAACAACGCAGACATCAGCAAGCCAAAGAATTGCATCTTTACTTGATGATAGTAGTTTTGTTGAAATCGGAAGTTATGTTACTGCCAGAAACACCGATTTCAATTTACAAAATGTCAAGACACCTGCCGATGGCGTTATTACAGGTTACGGTACTATTGACGGAAATCTTGTATATGTATACAGTCAAGATGCATCAGTACTTGGCGGCGCAGTTGGTGAAATGCATGCAAAAAAGATTGTCAGATTATATGATCTGGCTATGAAAATGGGAGCACCAGTCATCGGTATGGTGGACTGTGCAGGAATGCGTCTTCAGGAAGCTACGGATGCTTTGGAAAGTTTTGGACAAATTTATCATAGTCAAGCTATGGCATCTGGTGTTATTCCTCAAATTACCGCTATTTTTGGCGTATGCGGCGGAGGTATGACAGTTAGTTGTGGGTTAACTGATTTTACATTTATGGAGAGCAAGAAGGCAAAGTTATTTGTAAATTCTCCAAATACATTAGATGGAAATCACCAAGAAGCCTGTGATACTGCTTCTGCAAAATTCCAGAGTGAAGAGACTGGATTAGTAGATAGAATTGGCAGTGAAGAGGAAATCTTAGAGGCAATTCGTGAATTAATCGGTATTTTACCAGCTAATAATGAAGATGATATGTCCTATGATGAATGTACCGATAATTTGAATCGTCTTTGTAATGGAATAGAAGGATGTGTTGGAGATACTGCACTCGCACTTGCCATGATTTCCGACGATGCATATTTCTTTGAGACAAAAAGTGACTATGCAAAGGAAATGGTTACAGGTTTTATCCGTTTAAATGGAATGACCGTTGGTGCAGTTGCAAACCGTTTAGAAGAAGTGGATGAAGATGGTAAAGTGGTAGCTTCTTACGATGCTGTTTTGACGGCACAGGGAGCAAGAAAAGCAGCTCAGTTTATTAACTTCTGTGATGCATTTGATATTCCAGTTTTATCTCTTACAAACGTAAAGGGATACAAGGCGACAAAGTGCCAGGAACGCAGTATGGCACGTGAAGTGGCAAAGCTCACTTATGCGTTTGCAAATGCAACCGTTCCAAAGGTAAATGTCATCATTGGACAAGCATTGGGAAGTGCTTATATCACAATGAACTCTAAGTCGCTTGGAGCAGACATTGTTTATGCATGGACAGATGCAGTAGTTGGGATGATGGATTCCATTGCAGCAACGAAAATTATGTATGCAGAAGAAATTAAGAAGTCATCCAATGCAATGCAGTTAATTAATGAAAAAGCAGCTCAGTATTATGAGTTACAGTCCAGTGCAGAGGCTGCGGCAAGACATGGTTATGTAGATGATATAATTGCGCCTGTGGAGACAAGAAAAAGAGTCATCGCAGCATTTGAAATGTTATTTACAAAGAGAGAGGATCGTCCAAGCAAGAAACACGGAACGGTCTAAAACGAGGTGGCTTGCAATGAAAAAAATAGTAATAGTATTAAGTACGATTTTTTGTATGTTTGTACTTGGAGCCTGTGGAGAGGAAGCTGTTCAGCCATTAACCGATGAAACAGCAGTTTCTATGGGACAAGAGGGACAGACATTAATGGAACAAATCGTGGCATTAAGTGATCAGGAATTAGCAACGCAAATAGAATATTTCTCAGAAAATGGAGATGCTCCAAATACGGTGCTTTATAATGGACTTTCTTCCTGGAATTCTTCAAGAGGAGAACTAGGTGCCTATGTATCTACTCAAACACCAGTTGTTACAAGAAATGAAAATGGTGCCTATGTAATTACAATGAGTGCACAGTTTGAAAATCGTCAGGCAGTCGTTACGATGACTACTGATAAGAATGTAACGACTTGGGAAAGCATTACATTTGAAGCGAATTATAGCTTAGGAGAAAAATTGCAAAAAGCAGCTATGAATACATTAATGGGTATGGTAACCGTTTTTGTTGTGCTTATTATTATCATTGGCTGCATTTCCTGTTTCTCATTTATTCCAAAAATTGAAGCAAAATTCCGAAAGAAATCAGAAGAAATTGATATTCCAATTCCAGAACCAGTAGTACCAGTGGAACCAGAAGAAGAAAATTTAACTGATGATTTGGAATTGGTTGCAGTTATTACCGCTGCGATTGCAGCAGCAGAAGAAACATCCACAGATGGTTTAGTTGTGCGTTCCATTCGTCGTGTTGGAACAAGTAAGTGGAAAAGAGCATAGTAGGAGGATATAAGAATGAAAAGCTATACGATTACAGTAAATGGCAATGTATATGAAGTGACTGTAGAAGAAAACACGAATGCTGCTCCAGCAGCACCGAAGGCAGTTCCAAAGGCACCAGTAAAGGCAGCTCCAAAGGCGGCACCAAAAGCAGCTGGAGCACAGGGATCGGTAAAAGTTGTGGCTCCAATGCCAGGTAAAATTCTGACAGTAAAAACTTCTGAAGGAGCTGTAGTAAAGAGAGGACAAGTATTATTTATTTTAGAGGCAATGAAAATGGAAAATGAAATTGTTGCTCCTCAAGATGGTACAATCGTAAGTGTGAATGTTGCAGCTGGAGATACTGTGGAAGCTGGAAATACACTTGCTACATTAAACTAAAGTCTGTATATACAGATTTAGTAAATCATCATAGGAGGAATGACAATGGATTACGTAATTAATACAATGAGTAATCTGATCCAGCAGACAGCATTCTTTAATTTGACCTGGGGTAATGCACTCATGATTGTAGTTGCTTTGGCTTTTTTATATTTAGCAATTGCAAAAGGATATGAGCCATTGCTTTTAGTACCGATTTCATTTGGTATGTTGTTAGTTAATATGTTCCCTGATATTATGGTAGCACCAGAGGAATCCAGTAATGGTGTCGGTGGATTATTACATTATTTTTATTTATTAGATGAGTGGAGTATTTTGCCTTCGCTTATCTTTATGGGAGTTGGGGCGATGACGGATTTTGGTCCATTGATCGCAAACCCAGCGAGCTTTTTGTTGGGAGCTGCGGCACAGTTTGGTATTTATGTCGCTTACTTTATGGCAATTTTTTTGGGATTTAATGATAAAGCGGCAGCAGCGATCTCCATCATTGGCGGAGCAGATGGACCTACTTCCATTTTCCTTTGTGGTAAATTAGGACAGACGGAATATATGGGACCAATCGCAGTGGCAGCTTATTCTTATATGTCACTTGTTCCAATTATTCAGCCTCCAATCATGAAGTTATTGACAACAGAAGAAGAACGAAAAATTAAAATGGAACAGCTTCGTCCAGTATCCAAACTGGAACGAATTTTATTCCCGATTATTGTTACAATTGTTGTAGTTTTGATTCTTCCTACTACAGCTCCATTGGTTGGTATGTTAATGCTTGGTAACCTATTCCGTGAATGTGGTGTTGTAAAACAGTTATCCGATACGGCTGCGAATGTATTAATGTATATTGTAGTTATTTTACTTGGTACATCAGTAGGAGCTACTACAAGTGCAGAAGCATTTTTGAAGTTAGATACATTAAAGATTGTAGCGCTTGGTTTGATTGCCTTTGCATTTGGTACGGCAGCGGGTGTAGTCTTTGGTAAACTAATGTGTAAGTTTACGCATGGAAAGGTAAATCCGCTCATTGGTTCTGCGGGAGTATCGGCAGTTCCAATGTCTGCCAGAGTATCGCAGAAAGTGGGTGCGGAAGCAGATCCAACGAACTTCTTGCTTATGCACGCAATGGGACCAAATGTAGCAGGCGTTATTGGTACGGCGGTGGCAGCAGGTACCTTTATGGCTATTTTCGGAGTATTTTAAAGGAGGAAAACATGGCAAAAATAGAGAAGAAACCAGTAAAAATTACGGAAACTGTTTTGCGTGATGCGCATCAATCTCTGATTGCTACGAGAATGAGAACAGAACAGATGCTTCCGATTATTGATAAGATGGATAAAGTAGGATATCATTCGGTGGAATGTTGGGGTGGAGCTACCTTTGATGCATCCTTGCGTTTCTTAAAAGAAGATCCATGGGAAAGACTTCGTAAATTGAGAGATGGATTTAAAAATACAAAGTTACAGATGTTATTCCGTGGACAGAATATTCTTGGATATCGTCATTATGCAGATGATGTAGTAGAATACTTTGTACAAAAATCCATTGCAAATGGTATTGATATTATTCGTATTTTTGATTGTCTCAATGATATTCGTAACTTAGAAACAGCCGTTCGTGCTGCTAATAAAGAAAATGGACATGCACAGATTGCATTAAGTTATACACTTGGAGATGCTTATACATTGGATTACTGGAAAGATATCGCAAAGAGAATTGAAGATATGGGAGCGGAGTCAATCTGTATTAAAGATATGGCAGGTTTGCTTGTTCCAGTTAAAGCAACCGAGTTAGTAACTGCATTAAAAGAAAGTGTAAAGATTCCGATTCAAATTCATACGCATTATACATCGGGTGTAGCATCTATGACCTATATGAAGTCCGTGGAGGCAGGTGCAGATGTGATTGATACGGCAATTTCTCCATTTTCAATGGGAACGAGCCAGCCAGCAACCGAAGTTATGGTTGAAGCATTTAAGGGAACTCCTTATGATACAGGATTGGATCAAAACTTGCTTGCAGAAATTGCAGATTACTTCCGCCCGATTCAGGAAGATGCATTAAAGACTGGTTTGTTAAATCCAAAGGTAATGGGAGTAAATATTAAAACATTATTGTACCAGGTACCAGGTGGTATGTTGAGTAATTTAGTATCCCAATTAAAAGAACAACATGCAGAAGATAAATACTATGAAGTGCTGGAAGAAATTCCACGTGTAAGAAAAGATTTTGGGGAACCACCTCTTGTAACTCCATCTTCTCAGATTGTTGGAACACAGGCAGTCTTAAACGTAGTAATGGGCGAGCGTTATAAAATGATTACAAAGGAATCCCGTGCTTTGTTAAAAGGAGAGTATGGTCAAACGGTAAAACCATTTAATAAAGAAGTTCAGAAAAAGGCAATTGGAGATGAAAAACCAATTACTTGCCGTCCAGCCGATTTAATTCCACCAGAATTAGATAAGCTTGCAGCAGAGATGGCACAGTATCGCCAGCAAGATGAAGATGTATTATCTTATGCATTATTCCCTCAAGTAGCAACTGAATTTTTCAAATACCGTGAGGCGCAGCAGACGAAAGTAGATGCGAATGCGGCGGATACAAAAAGTAAAGCATATCCAGTTTAACCTCTTTCAGCAAGAAGTCCCTTACCTCTAAGGTAGGGGATGAATTGCGTTCTCACAAGTTATTGACAAGGCAGAAAAAATATGATATAATAAAATCAGTCGAAAATAAGAAGGACTGATAAATACATGAAATTAGATAACAATGCACATTCAGTATTTTTGT
>DVHN01000104.1 GCA_018712075.1 Candidatus Fimimorpha faecalis | reverse complement strand
TGTTGTTCATCATATGCATTGACCATCTCTACCAAAGCATCTACGCGGCTAACTGCTCTATTCATCTATCGTATCCTCATTCTAGCGTTTTAATGATATCACATACCTTATTTATTTTATCAATGTATGAGACAAGACAGCGTTCAATTTTATAATAATTCAAAAAATAAAGCATCTCTTTAAATTGTTCTGCGTACTTGATTGATATGCCCATACTTAGAAAAGCGGCGCCATCTTTAACAATATTATATTCAGCTATTGTTATAAAGTCTTCCCATACAGTGTTTGTGTCATACTTGCTTTCCGGGTTCAAACTTGCCACCAAGGATCTTTTTAATTCAAACGACTTATCAATCATGCTATTTCCTTTAGGAATATTAGATATTTGGTCCTTTGATATTTCACTTCCCAAAATAACAACGCACTGGATATATGTGTTGTCTTTTAACACTCGAAAATGTGTTCTTACATTATTATTTGAGACTCCAAATAAATCGTTTGCTATATATAACCCTATTCCGACAAAATAACCTTTCAACAGCTTTTGAGCTGC
This sequence comes from Candidatus Fimimorpha faecalis, assembly GCA_018712075.1. Taxonomy (GTDB): domain Bacteria; phylum Bacillota; class Clostridia; order Lachnospirales; family Lachnospiraceae; genus Fimimorpha; species Fimimorpha faecalis. The sequence continues at coordinate 2,126 of DVHN01000104.1, read as the reverse complement.
CTCCTTATCTATATTTCCTATTTGTGACTTAAATTTTTCATAAAAATCATTGGTTAAATTTTCAACATCCGAGCTAAATTTGCAGATATTATCAACAAATAACGGGATCTTATTAATGAAGCTTTCCGTCAGAACTATCTCACAGTCCTCCGGCAATCTCACAGTGATTGCCTTTTCTTTGCACTCTTGTATTTTGCTTTTCAATTCCAAAATATTTTTTTCTTTTTCAATCAATCTTTTTTCCTTATCATTCAGATCTTCCTCGCGGCATTTTAGCTTTTCCTCTCTTTTTTTAATTTCTGCAGAGTTAACCAATTGGTCAACTTCCTTTTTTCTGCCCTCATAGTAATCTTTCAAAAAGCCATCGTACGCCAAAATAATGTCTAAAACTCTGATCACATTATTCCCTGTTTGTCCCTTCAGCAGTTTTGTTAACAGTAAAAACGATATCAACGAACAGATAATAGTTCCAACGACAAGAATCAAAATCATTGCAGATTTTTTTTCACTAGACACGCCCAAGTAATCTATAAAAATGCGTCCTGTCCCTCCTGCGGACAATGCACTTCCCGCACAAGTTAATATCTGTTTCCATCCCTTGTCCATTCTAAAGAACAGAATTGTTCCAATTGTGCCTATAACTAGGCCCATTAAAGCAAAAATAGCGCCTTCAACTATCATTTATCTTTTTCCTCGTTTTTTCAAATTCTTGCCATTTTCAATTTCACATTTTCCACTTATTTTCAAAATCCACCTGAGATTACCCATGAGAAGCCGCACAAAGTCTTAAGCAACTATGGAAAAAACTCATGCTTCTTATCTTTCACGTGATTTTATCTACAGTAATCCTTAGATGGATAAAACCATATGAAACAAATTCAAGTGGTTTTATTCAAGCCAAACCTAGCTGTTAATCCAACATGGGAATTTTATTGACTTCTACTTACCAGCCCCAAAGCAAGCTCAAAATTTTTTAAATGTTCCCTAAATGTCATAGTGGAACAATAGCAACAACGCTTTTGCAATTGCCAGAGTCATTGGTTAAACTGGTGTGAGGCGGATAATACTTGGGTCAAGAACATGATGTTATTGGTTAGGAGTATTAAAGTAGATAACGGCGACAAAAAACAACAGTTTTTTACATTCTTAGTATAGCACACATCTACAAAAAAATCATTAGTATATATATCTTTTTCGGAAATGACAGTTTATAGAGACATCATCTTTGCAAATGTGTCGTATATCATTGCAGCCAAGATCGTTCACAAACGTTCACTCACTGTCCGGCACGTTGCTTCTCTGGTCTCTTGGCACTTTTTTACGCAAACAGGAGCACTGTCTATATAGAAGTAGATTCTTACTCTAAATATGTCAAAAGCTCCCAAAGCTTTTTTGTCCCTTTCATGACAAATCGTGGGTAAAATCCTTCGAAACAAGCCTCTTATGATCGAAATGGTGTTTATCACCATCTGAACATCCGTTTTAATTTTAAACCTTGACTTCTTTTTAGCTATTTTTGAATCTTTTAGTATTTCAGTTGAGATAATCAGAATGATTTGTTCTCCTTTTAGCCTGATCAATATGTTGGGAGTGAAACTCTATAACCAATACCATTCCACTGTTATTTCGAAAAGGATCCTATTGATCATGCTACTTAGTTTTCTTTTTTTAATGAACAAAAGGGCTTGTTGATTTTGGCGGGCGTGTTTTTGCAGGAGCTGTGCTTTTTCTATTATAGTCTGAACCCCAATCTTTGTGTGATTGACAGCAACGATAGCTTGACAAGCAGCTCCTATTACCAATCCATCATCAGATTTATGACTGTTCTGCTGCGAATTGAGTTGACTGTGTTGATTACAGTTGCGTTCAGAATTTTAGAGTTTCATTCGGTCCATTCTGTTTTCATGGTACTGACTCTCTACGTTACGGTATTTTATTTTTCTTTTAAACGTATTTAAACGTATAAATTTTAAGCACTAATCTTTTATTTAAAATTTGATTTTTGAAACACAAAAAACGGGTGCGCCCCGAAGGACGCACCCAACTTGAAAAAAGCTGTCTATGGATGGCAGGGCGTTCCCCGTCGGGAACGTCCTGCTTTTCTTTTGCCGAACAGCGGGCCTGCT
>DVHN01000103.1 GCA_018712075.1 Candidatus Fimimorpha faecalis | reverse complement strand
AAATAAAAATCAACAACAAAACAATTCCAAAAATTGCTTCAGAAATGCAAATGCGGAAAATAACACTCAAAATTATTCTTCAAATGTAAATTCAGAGGGCAATTCACAGAGTGTTTCTAAAAATGCAAATTCACAAAATGGCACCCAGAATTCTTATAACAGCACAAATGCCAAAAATTCTACTAATAACGCAGGAACTCAAAATAAAAGAATGAATGCGAAAAATTCAAGTTCTAATAGTGGAACAAATGTATCTAGCCAAAATTGTGGCAAAAATTAATATAGTGTTAAGTAGAAAAGGTGCTGCTATAATAGCACCTTTTTTGCCTTATAGGAAATATTATTCTAAATTATATATAGCATTACAGTAACAATTCAATCTTCCTTTAGATGGATTTCCTTTCTTATGACAAAAAAAGAACGTATGCATATAATAAAGAAGACAGAATTTTTGTCTAGGAAGTCAGGTGAAAGCATGAAGCTGCGTCTTATTGGAGCAGATCAGGTGGACCGCTTCATCCGACAGGGAAATTGTGTATTGGTGGATCTGAGACGGCCATCCGATTTTGATAAAAAACATTTACTGGGAGCCAAAAACATCCCGTATAATAGATTAGAGGATTTTATTCCGATACTTCCAAAAAATTGTCCGATCTTGCTTTATTGTGATAGGGGCTCAGCCAGTCTTTTGGCAGGAAAACAATTGAGTCAGCTTGGGATGGAAGTAATTAGTGTGATTGGAGGTATTTCCTCTTATCGAGGAAAATATCTTGTAAAATAGCTTTATAATAGACACCTATGCCCGCTTTGCAGGCATCGACACGATAGAAAAGTCGAGTGCATTGTATTTTACTGTTCTCGTAATCGTTAGCTGTATTCACAATTGAATGTGATACTTTTCTTGTCTATACAGGTTAACCCGTCCAATACCCATGAACCATTCTGTGTAAATATGGTTTGGTTCATGGCTGCTGTCCGGGATTTTTCTGGTAAGTAATTGGAAGAATGATTGAATGGGTTAATAGATTGGAGAAATTGTTGGATAAAACTGAAAAATGTAGCATTGACATCTTTACGTTGGGGCTATACTATATAAGTAAGAAATAGTTATAGAAAATGAAATTGGGCAGTTGTATTTTGCTGCTTGAAAGCGAGGATTTGATATGAATACATTTGAATTAATTGCTCCATGTCATTTTGGATTGGAGTCGATATTAAAAAAGGAAATTTACGATCTTGGATATGAGATTAGTATGGTGGAAGATGGAAGAGTTACATTTATTGGAGATGCAGAGGCCATTTGCCGTGCAAATATATTTTTAAGAACAGCAGAAAGAGTATTAGTAAAAGTGGGAAGCTTTCGAGCAGTGAGCTTTGAAGAACTCTATACGAAAACAAGAGCACTGAATTGGGGAAGATGGATTCCTCAGGATGGAAAGTGTTGGGTTGCTAAGGCATCTTCGATTCGAAGTCAATTATTTTCTACGTCAGATATCCAGTCTGTTATGAAAAAAGCATTGGTAGATAAAATGAAAATTGAATATGATACGGATGTGATACCTGAGACAGGAGCGAATTATCCTCTTCGGGTTTTTATTAAAAAGGATATTGTAACGGTTGGCTTGGATACTACGGGAAATTCTTTACATAAGAGAGGATATCGTACAAGTACAGCAAAAGCTCCAATTAGTGAAACGTTAGCGGCAGCATTAATTTTGTTAACGCGTTGGAAACCAGAACAGCCATTTGTAGATCCGTTTTGTGGAAGTGGCACGTTTCCAATTGAAGCAGCTATGATTGCAGCTAATATTGCGCCAGGTATGAATCGTCCATTTTTAGCAGAAACATGGACGAACTTAATTCCACGCAAACTCTGGTATGAATCAGTCAATGAAGCAAATGATTTGATAGAGGATCATATAGAAGTAGATATTCAAGGATACGATGCGGATGGAACTGTAATAAAAAAAGCAAGAGATAATGCGAGACGTGCAGGAGTAGATCATATGATTCATTTTCAGCAGCGGCCAGTTCAGGAACTGAGTCATTCGAAAAAGGGAGGATGTATTGTTACAAATCCTCCATATGGAGAGCGTCTGAAAGAAGAAGATCTTTTCGGTTTATATCAGGAATTAGGAGAACGATTCCAAATGTTAGAGGATTGGTCCGCCTATGTAATCACGCCGTTTGAATCGATTGAAAAGGCAATGGGAAGAAAAGCGGATAAAAATAGAAAAATATATAATGGTATGTTAAAAACATACTTTTATCAATTCCTTGCACCACAGTCAGAAAAAGAAGTCATGGAAAAGGAGTAATCTGTGCGTCTTAGAAAATATTATATTGGTCTTGGCATTCTACTTCTTATGATTACCATAATGAGTTCTTATCATTATATGAAAGTAGAGGCAGTGAAAGAGGGATACTCAGAAGCGGTCATATCAGATCAGTGGGATTGGATTATTGCGGAGCAGGTAAATAAAAATCCAATTGTAATTGAAGTAGATGGAACGATTCTTTCAGCAGAAACGGGACATGCATATTTGAGTCGATCAGGAGAAGTTATGATTCCTTCTGAAGTGCTGAGAGAGGGAATGCGATGTGCGACACGATTTTATGATGGTAATCGGTTGATTGCAGAGAAAAATACAAGAAGGTTGGATTTAGTACTTTCTAGTTCTGATACTTTATCGCTTGAGGATGATGGGAGTATAGAAAATCCGCTTGTTATCAAAGGGGATTCCCTTTTTATAGCAGCCTCCGTAGCTGCGAATGCCCTACAATATGATATGGAATGGAACCAACAAGAACGTTGGATTCGTTTTAAAGATCGAAATCCAACACTTGCTTCATTACCAGTACAATATGATCAGCGAATGGCAGGAAGAAGTCCAGTAGTTCGAGATCAAGGCTCAGAAAATACTTGTTGGGCGTATGTAGCATGTGAGACACTGGAGGCATCTTTGCTACCAGAAGAACATTTAATTTTTTCAGAAGATCATATGGTAAAAAATAATAGTTTTTACCGTACTGCACAAGAAGGCGGCGAATATAGCATTGCTATGTCTTATTTACTTGCATGGCAGGGACCAGTACAATTGGGAGAAGAGTCTAGTACTGTTCCAGTGAAGCATGTTCAGGAAATTCAGTTAATTCCGAAAAAAGACCTTGAAAAGATTAAGGAGGCAGTCTACCTTTATGGAGGGATACAAAGCTCTTTGTATTTTGACCTTGCAAATGAGACGAGTGAATCCATTTATTATAATAAAACAACAAATAGTTATTGCTATATTGGAACGGAAAAACCAAACCATGATATCGTAATTGTAGGATGGGATGATGCTTATCCGAAAGAGAATTTTAATACTCCATTACAAGGAAATGGTGCATTCCTATGCCAAAATAGTTGGGGAAATGAGTTTGGAGATAATGGATATTTTTGGATTTCCTATTATGATAGTAACATTGGTATCAATAATGTAGCTTATACTAAAGTGGAACCAACGACCAATTATTCTGGAATTTACCAAAGTGATCTCTGTGGTATGCTGGCAACAGCAGGATTTGAAAGTGATCAAGCATATTTTGCAAATGTTTTTACTGCAACACGTAATGAATCATTATCGGCAGCAGGTTTCTATGCAGTAGGGGTAAATACAGAATATGAAGTATATGTGATCTCAGAATTTTCGGGAGTAGAATCCTTGTCGGGAGGAAAAAAAGTAGCGGAGGGAGTATTATCCAATGAAGGATATTATACCATTGATTTTAACGAAGAAATTGGAGTAACAGAAGGAACAAGATTTGCAGTAGTAGTTAAAATAAAAACGCCAGGAAATGAATATCCTGTAGCAGTAGAATCTATAGCAGGACAAAATTTTGCTCATCATGTGGATATTAGTGATGGAGAGGGGTATATTAGTGCCTCAATGTCAGAATGGAAGAATACGGAACAGCATTATCAAAGTAATGTTTGCCTGAAGGTGTACACAAAATAAAAAAATAAGAAATTTGGTAGAAAGGAAAAGTAGAATACAATATAGCTATTATAGTTGTATTTGAAAACCGAGCGATCTGCTGTAAAATTTTTATTAGCAGACTTTGTTTCGGTTCAGGAATTGGATATGACAGATAAAATTATTTTTGCAACATCGAATGAAGGAAAAATGAAGGAAATTCGTATGATTTTGGCAGATTTAGGGAAGGAGATTCTTTCTTTAAAAGAAGCTGGAATACAAGTAGATATTGATGAAAATGGGGATACGTTTGAAGAAAATGCAATTATAAAAGTAAAGGCAATACGCCCATATACGGATGGTATTATTTTAGCCGATGACTCTGGGTTAGAGGTAGATTATATGAATAAAAATCCTGGAGTACATTCTGCACGGTATATGGGAGAAAATACTTCTTATGAAATTAAGAATCAGGCAATTATTGATCAGTTGAATGGAGTAGAAGGAACAGATAGAAGTGCTCGATTTGTATGTGTGATTGCTGCATCTTTGCCAGATGGAACAATTTTAACATCCAGAGGAACAATTGAAGGGCAAATTGCGAAACATCCAGCTGGAACGGGAGGATTTGGTTATGATCCAATTGTGTATGTACCAGAGTTTGGATGTACAACTGCTCAAATGACACCAGAACAAAAAAATGAAGTGAGTCATAGAGGAAAGGCATTGCGTGATATGAAGGAACAGTTAAAAGAAAAAATACTTTTGAGGTAGATGGTAAACGTAGCATTAAGAAGTGGAAGGATAATAATGCAAAATGTAGGCAGATATTTAAAAAAAATTTATAATCTTATAGTAATGGGAAAGAAAAAAAGTTTTGATTTATCCCAAAACTTAGATAGTGATGAAATTCTGCATCAGGAGGAAGCGATGAAAATTTTAATTATAAGTGATACACATAGACAGCATGAATCATTAAAAAAAGTACTGAAAAAAGAGGGAAAAATCGATAAACTAATTCATTTAGGGGATGTGGAAGGGTACGAAGATTATATCAAAGAGCTGGCAGGATGTCCTGTAGAAATGGTAGCAGGAAACAATGATTTTTTTTCTTCATTAGAAAAAGAAAAAGAAATTCGAATTGGAAAGTATAAAGTGTTATTAACGCATGGACATTATTACTATGTATCAATGGAAACGAGTATGATTAAACAGGAGGCAATTTCCAGAGGTTGTAGTATTGTTATGTATGGTCACACACATAAACCTGTTATAGAGTATGATCCGCATGTAATTGCATTAAATCCAGGTAGTTTGTCCTATCCAAGACAAAAAAATCGAAAGCCATCCTATATCATTATGAATGTAGATGAAAAGGGAGAGGCAACATTTGAAATTTGTTATTTATAAAAAATAATTTACAGAAAAGAGGAGAAAATATGATTCAGTTACTTCCGTCTATTTTATCAGCAGATTTCTCAAGATTAGGGGAAGAGTTACAAACAATTGAACATGCAGGAGTGGAGATGGTTCATATTGATGTAATGGATGGCAAATTTGTACCAAGCATTTCTTTGGGACTGCCTGTAATTGCATCAATTAGAAAAAAGAGCAAACTTTGTTTTGATGTACATTTAATGATTGAAGAACCAGGCAGGTATATTAAGGAATTTGCAGAAGCAGGAGCAGATATTATTGGAATCCATGCAGAGGCATGCGGTCATTTGCATCGTACGGTTTGGCAGGTTAAAAATGCAGGAAAAAAAGTATGTGTAGTATTAAATCCAAGTACTCCATTAAATGTTTTGGAATATGTTTTAGAGGATTTAGATAGTGTACTTTTAATGACAGTGAATCCTGGATTTGGAGGACAAAGTTATATTCCCCAGATGACAAGAAAAATTTCAGACCTTTCTGCGATTATTCAAGAGAAGGGATTGGATACGAAGATTGAAGTGGATGGAGGCATTAAGCTAAATAATGTACGTCAAGTAATTGAAGCAGGGGCAGAGTGGATTGTAGGAGGATCGGCTGTATTTGAAAATGATCCTGCCCATAACGTAAAAGAATTTTATAAAATTTTCAAAGAATATAAAAAATAAAAATTATTTTTAGAAAATAAAAATTTAAATCAATATCAAAAATTTAAAAAAGCCAAGAAAAAAAAGGAAAATATAGAGAGAATTGGTTGACATAATAAATTCAAAATACTGCTAAAACTGCTTGAATAAAGAGAAAAAATAAAAAATAAAAAATTTTCAAAAAAAAATGAAAAAAACGCTTGACAGAATCAGACACATAGTATATAATGCTAAATGTGTCACGGAGATGACAACAAAACAAAGCGAAAACAAAGCAGTACAATTGAATATCGGGGTGTGGCTCAGCTTGGCTAGAGCGCCTGGTTTGGGACC
>DVHN01000102.1 GCA_018712075.1 Candidatus Fimimorpha faecalis | reverse complement strand
TAATATTTATTTTTTCTTTTCTTTTTTGGTATTGGTTGTATCGTTATTTTTTTTCTTAAAACGATCAAAAAATTTTTTCTTTTTTGGTGGAGTAATGATGGAACCTCCACGTACACTTTTGATTTCTGTAATATAAATACCGCTAATTACCACTTTAACTTCTTTTTTCGTAGGGATTGCTTCAAAAACGTTCGTATCTGCAATTAAAGTCATGATTCTTGGACCAATTTTAGCTTTGACAAAACACATTTTAGCACGTCTCATATATTTTGGAACTTCGTTCATGACGATATCAGGAAGTCCAGCATCTTTTAATCGCATTTTCTTTTTATCAATTACAAGCATGGAAACGACTTGTTTCATTGCTTCCATTTGGGCCTTCTGAGCTTCCTGCTTTTTAGCCATCTTTGTTCCTACAAAGTAAAGTACAACCAAAGCAATTAAAACTATCAGAAGGACAATTATTAGTATATGCCACCATTCCATAATAAAATCCTCCTCATTCTTTTGCATATTCCTTATAATTATAGCATTCCTTTATTGCTCATGCAAGCGTAATTTATTGGTTTTTGGAATAAATTTCGAAATATTGGCATAGAGTGTAGAAAAGGAGTGGTGAGAATGCGGATAAAACCAGCTGCAATCGTTATGGCGATACTTCTCGCAATTTTATTACCATATGCAGCAGTATTGGTCTTTGGAAAAAGGATAAATTCCGTTGATAATAAATTGGATGGAATACAGATTGAATCACAGACTGAAATGGTCAGTGCCGAAGATTATGTTGTTCGTCTTGTAGCTGCTGAGATACCAGTAAATTATCATATCGAAGCATTGAAGGCACAGGCAGTAATTGCCAGAACCTATTTGTATCAGGCAATTGGAGAGAGTGAAAGTTTTGCTGAATCAAGTCTTCCTGAGCAGGGATGGACAGAGACAAAAATGCAAGAAGAATGGGGAGATCATTGGAAAGAAAACAAACAAAAGATTCAGCAAGCAGTTAAGGAAACAGAATCCTTGGTAATAACTTTTCATGGAAGTTTAACGCAACTGCTATATCATAAAGTAAGTAGTGGGACAACTCGTACGGATGAAAGTGGAGTTTGTCCGTATTTAAAAAGTAAAGAAAGTTCTTATGATATTCAAGCGGATGGTTATTTGCAAATGAAAACTTTTACAGAACAAGAATTTGTTCAATTATTGCAAGCCGCCTACCCAGATCGTGCAATTCCTTCTAATAATTTATTTGCTACACTGCAAATCTTGGCAAAGGATGGAAGCGGATATATTGAACAAATGCAAATTGGAGGATGTGAGTTTCAAGGACTAGAAATTGCGAATGCACTTCAAATGAGTTCTTGTTGTATGAGTTTTGAAGAATTCGAAGGAAAATTACGTGTGATTAGCAGGGGGATTGGGCATGGATATGGAATGAGTCAATGGGGCGCTTCGAGAATGGGGGAAGAAGGAAAGCATTGGGAAGAAATTCTAAAATACTACTATGATTTTGAAACAGGACTTCAGATTCAAACAATCGCTGATGTTCAAACGATGTGATATTTCCGCAATGGGAGGAATGTTTTTGCATAAAAGGAAAAAATTATAAAAGGTTCCGTATAAGTTTTGAATTTTGGGTAACAATTTTACTGAGGTGATAAAATTGAAAAAATTCAAGATGATTATGAAGGATAAGGTTGTTCAGGTAATATTACTGCTATGTTTTGTACTTTGTACAACAGTCGCAATTGCAGCAGTTTATAAGAATGGACAAGATAGTACAAAGGAACCATCTACGGTAGATATGAATGCCTCTAAAAATATGGCAGAGCAAGAGGTGGCAAAAGCTACGGAAGAAACTACAACGACAGCACAGACAACGGCACAAGATGCAGCTGCAAATGCGGATGTTGTGATTCCAAACTTTTCGGCAGAAAGTCGTTTAGCTTGGCCAATTCAGGGAAATATTCTGATGGGATTTTCTATGGATACAACGGTATACTATTCTACCTTAAAACAGTATAAGGTAAGCCCAGCAGTTCTAATCCAAGGAGAAGTAGGAATAGGAGTGGCTGCTCCAGCAGATGCTCAGATTGTTTCAATTGGGAGCAATGAGGAAATCGGAAATTACGTTATATTAAATCTTGGAAATGGATACCAGGCTAAAATTGGAAACTTAAAGGATATTACAGTACAAGAAGGACAGTTTGTACGACAGGGAAATATTCTTGGTGCTATTAGTGATCCAACAGCTTATTATTCGGTAGAAGGACCAAATGTATATTTCCAACTGTTGAATGGTGAAACTCCAATTGATCCATTGGATTATTTGCAGTAAAACGACAAATTCATTAGTGTTTTGTATTAGCCAAAGCACTAATGGTTTTACATATCTGCCCAGAAATGGGAGCTTTTCTGTAAAAATAGGCTGTTCCATGAATGAATTTTTTGCTATAATAACCGTATCAGTCATGTTCAATTGTACTAAAAAAGAGGAATATGGTAGATACTATAAGAATGGAAAGGAAATACAATACTATGAAACAGATCCGTACAGCAGCTATTGTTGGATTGGGAGCAATTGGAGGAGTCGTAGCTCCTGGACTAGAACTGGCTTTGGGTCATGAAAATTTAAGAGTGATTGCGGGAGGAAAACGAAAAGAGCGGTTAGAAAATGGAATTATAATTAATAATAAAATATGGAAATTTTCGGTCGTTGATCCAAAGGAATCGACAACTCCAGCAGATTTTGTAATTTTTGCTGTAAAAAACACACAGTTAAAACAAGCAGTTGAGGATGCACGCAATCAGATTGGTTCGGATACAATTGTAATGTCTTTGTTAAACGGAGTAGAAAGTGAAGAATATTTAGAAGAAAATTTTTATCCAGAGAATGTGTTATATTCCATTATTCGAATTCCAGCATTAAATATAAATGGAAAAATCTCCTATCCATTGAAAGCAAAGGGAATCTCTTTTAATGCGAAAGATAATAATAAAGAAAATGAAAACGTATTGGCAGTGAAACGTTTATTTGAAATGGCCCATATTGCTCATGAAGTGGCAGAAGATATCCATTATACAATGTGGTATAAATTTATGACAAATGTAAGTGAAAATCAAATTGCAGCCATCCTTGGAATGCCATATCGAGCATTTCAAGTTAGTGAACATATCAATGTAATTCGTGAAATGGTATCGAGAGAAGTAATTGCAATTGCAAACGCTGCTGGAATTGGACTTTCGGATAAAGAATTAGTACAGCAAAAAGAGTATTTAATGAAGATGATTCCATACGGGAAACCATCTACATTGCAGGACTTAGAAGCTGGAAAAAAGACGGAAGTAGATTATTTCGCCGGTGCAGTAATTCGACTTGGAAAAAAATATCATGTACCGACTCCATATAATGAATTGTTTTATCATATGATTCATGCTTTAGAAGAAAAGACAGAAATATTAGATTCCATTGATCAGCCAAATTGAAGAAAAGAAGAATTGAGAAAATAGATCACCATAAAGTTTTTCTAACAAAAATTAGAAAACTTTATGGTTTTTTCTATAGAATAATTTTTCTTCCTATGCATAATTTGATGAGATTTTGTTAGTTATTATATTCATCTAGAAAACTATATTTTTTATGATGACGCTCCCAGCCAATCATAGTATCTAAATTTACATTATGAGTACTTCGGAAAATATTGCTGTCAATGAAGGGACTTATAGTTCTTAATTGTTTAATTAAAGATTTCATTTCATCTCGTTTGGATGTAACCTGTTCATCTGGTTTATTGAGATTTTCGGTAAAACGACAGGCGCATTGAATAAACGTAAGCTGATTGTAATGCTGCCAGCGTATGATATCCTCTTCTTTAATTAAGTACATAGGACGAATTAATTCCATTCCTGGAAAGTTTGTACTATGTAATTTAGGCATCATAGACTTCATCTGCCCGCTATAGAGCATACTCATCATTGTTGTTTCAATAACATCGTCGAAATGATGTCCAAGGGCTATTTTATTGCATCCAAGTTCTTTCGCATAAGCATATAAATGACCACGCCGCATACGGGCACATAAATAACAAGGAGAATCCTTTACCTCTTCCACAACAGAAAAAATATTGGATTCAAAAATTTTAATCGGAATATTTAAAAGTCGGGCATTATATTCAATCTGTTCCCGATTTCTTTTATTATAACCAGGATCCATAACAATAAATTCTAATCGAAAATCAAACTTTCCATGGCGTTTAATTTCTTGTAATAATTTAGCACAAAGCATGGAATCCTTTCCTCCAGAAATACAAACAGCAATCCGATCTCCTTGTTGAAGGAGCTGATAGTCATTTATAGCTGTAGTAAACTTACACCAGATTTCTTTTCTATATTTTTTAATAATACTACGTTCAATTTCTTGGTAACGTTCCATAAATTCCTCCATAAAGTTTTGATAGAACAAATGTGATATTCTATTTAAATTTTTATTGTAGCATAGATTGTTCTCTTTTGAAAGTGTGATTCTGAGTAAATAAATTTTTGCGAAAAACTATTATGGTAATGTCAGCAAGATGGGCATAGAAATTTACTATATTTATGAATACGTAGTATGGATGAATGGAGAGTATCGGCCTTAAATGGATAATGAATTTGATCTATTTAAATAAATAATCAGAAAAATATAAAAAATATAACAATAAGACAGTTTTAAATAGGGAAAATATTTATAAATTAAATAAAAAATTACGATAACTCCATACAATTTAGAAAAAGAAAATTTTTTTAAAAATTTTTCAAAAAAGTACTTGACAAACTGAAAAATGTTTATTATAATAAGGACATAACAAAGGAACAAATTGAAAGACAAGGAGGATTAGTCCAATGGGCATATAATTTTTTAACGGAGAGAATTAATAAATAGGAGGAACGGTCCAATGAAATAGTAAAATTTTTATTTAATTATTAAGTCAGGGGGACGGTCCAATGGGAACATAATATTATTTCGCAAAGCAAAATTAAAATGGATCACTTGGTTAATCCAATTATGTTAATCTAGTTTCCGAAGTTAAGTAATACATTAAGAGAAAAGGCCAAAAGCTCTTAATTTAAATCCGGATGAATCTAATAGAAAGCGAGGTACAGACCACCAGCAAATTAAGTTTACCTGATTTATTTTTAATAATATCGGGCAGGAAAAGACAGATGAGAAGGGGTTCTTATTAATTAGGAATGTGCATACAAATCGTAAGAACTTATTCAATGAATAATATGAGTGATATGGGAATTCATCAGTAATAGGAATATATATATGAGAACGTATGAGATACGCCATGTATAGGATGGTATGAATGTTGAAGGAACATATATCGGATATCAAATCATTAAAGTTCATGTTATAAGTAACATTGGTTTGAAAAGAAAGCGGAACTATTAGTTTAAGAACAAATGCAAAAGCATATTTTCATCAAAGTACAATTAAATAGGAAATTTAGCAGATAGAATTAATTTTATCAGATGATTTATCAATGGTACGCCAACCTTGATAGGTGGCGAGACGAATTAGATAGAAAGTCGATGTTAAAGAAAAAACAAATAAGATAAAAAGAGAGGTATTCTCCAATGGATACAGAATCCTAAAAGCGGGTGTCAGATAATAGTAAATTTGATACCCGCTATTTTTGTGATGTGCAAGAAGTTCTGGTAGAACTTTTTAAGAAATGTCTCATAAACTAAAAAAAAGAAAAAAGTAATAGAGGAAAGTATGTCCTATAACTGTAGAGATATCACAATGTCAGAAGATTATGTAGATTTATTAATACCATTGGATGGAATATCAAAAGCAAATGGCATATGTGGGCAGGTCATTGGCGGAATGTATGAAGTTCAGCACTGGCTTTTAGGCGAAGGGCAGTTATTACCATCTGGTAATATTGGATATTATGTAATACCGAAGCTCTATGGTCTTTTGGATACTGGAAGTATGGAAGCGTCAGGAATTCCAGAAATTCAAAATCAACCAATTTTGGCGTTGCAAGGAAATGGAGTATTAGTTGGATTTATTGATACTGGAATTGATTATCAAAATCAGGTATTCCGAAATCTGGATGGAAGCAGCAGAATTGCTGCAATATGGGATCAAACGATTCAAAGCGGAGATCCACCAGAGAGCTTTTTGTATGGAACAGAGTATACAAAACAACAGATTGATGAGGCGTTAGAATCGGAGAATCCTTTGGTGGTTGTTCCATCAATAGACGAAAACGGACATGGAACTTTTTTGGCGGGTATCGCAGCTGGAAGTGAAAATGAAGATGGAAGCTTTTTTGGAGCTGCTCCAAAATCAATGATTGCAATGGTTAAATTAAAGCCTGCAAAACGTTATTTAAGAGACTTCTTTTTTATAAAAGAAGGAGCAGACGCTTATCAGGAAAATGATTTAATGGCTGGAATGGATTATTTAAGAAAACTTGCAGAAAAGCTGGATATGCCATTAGTAATTGGAATAGGACTTGGAACAAATCAGGGAAGTCATTTTGGTTTGGCTCCAATTGAACAACTAATTCGTCAAATTTCTTCTGTTGTTGGGAATATTGTAGTGACTGCAGCTGGAAATGAAACAGGGCGAGGACATCACTATCATGGGATATATCCTTCCGAACAAGAATACGAAGAGGTAGAAATAAGAGTTGGAGAGGAGGAACGAGGTTTTTCACTGGAATTTTGGGCAAGGGCTCCAGAATACTATTCCATTGCAATTCGATCTCCATCGGGTGAATATACTCCTAGAATTGTAACAAGATTTACAAGTAGTCAAGTTTTAGATTTTGTATTTGAGGAGACAAAAATTTATGTGGATTATCGAACGGTCGTACAAGGAGAGGGCGATTTTCTGATTTTAATTCGGTTTCAAAATCCAACTCCAGGAATATGGACAATTCGGGTCTATAATTCGTTATACATTAATGGAAATTATAATATGTGGCTGCCAATGCATGGTTTTATTTCTCCCGATACTGTATTTCTAAGACCAAGCCCAGATACAACGCTTACAATTCCCGCTACAACTGGAAATGTAATTGTAACAAGTGCCTATAATCATGTAAATGGAGGAATTTATATTAATTCAAGCAGGGGATATCCGCTCTCCAATATTATAAAACCTGATTTAGCTGCACCAGGAGTGAATGTATATGGACCTTTAGTTGGAAATCGATTTGGAAGAATGACTGGTACGAGTGTAGCAGCAGCACATATGGCTGGTGCAGCAGCATTATTATTGGAATGGGCACTTGTAAAAGATAATAGAGAAATTTTGACAACGGGAGATGCAATTGCATTTTTTATCCGAGGAGCATCTCGTAGACCAGGAGTAGTTTATCCGAACCGAGAATGGGGATATGGTACATTGGATGTTTATCAAGTGTTTGAAAGAATACGAGATTTAAGTATTTAGGCCATTTTTTTCTCATGGTATGCAAAAGGAAGCTCCAGTGGAGGTTCCTTTTGTTTCAGATAAAAATAGATAAGTATATCCGAGTGTAAGTTGTGTATTATGCACAAATAGTTTTTTTTGTTTTCTATGTATATACCACTTGATTTCATATATATCATTTCATATAATAGGGATATGAAAATGATTATGTATATAAGAAGACAATTGAATCAGTGATAACCTATTTTTGATCTGGGATGTCTGATAATGAGAAAATCATATGATATTTTCAACGAAAAACATACCAAAACGACTGAGGAGGAAACAAAATGATTGACAAGCATGCTAATATTTTCAGTATTAAACATGTTGTTTTGACAGAAGTTGCACGACATGCATACATAGGAGATCTGGATGAGGTAAGAGATCAACTTCCTTTTGAAATGATCCCAGGTCCAAATGCAAATTTCCGTTGCTGCGTTTATCGTGAACGAGAAATTATCCGCCAGAGAATTCGCCTTGCAGAGGGAAAATCCCCAGATGGAAAAGATTCAAAAGGAATTATACAGGTTATTAGTTCTGCATGTGAAGACTGTCCGATTACTAGATTTAGTGTAACAAGTAATTGTCAGAGATGTATGAGTAGACGCTGCCAACAGGCATGTAAGTTTGGTGCTATCTCAATTAAAGATGATCGTGCTTATATCGATCCTTCCATTTGTAAAGAATGTGGAAAATGTGCTCAGGCCTGTCCATATAACGCAATTGCAGACTTAGTGCGCCCTTGTAAAAAGAGCTGTCCAGTAAAAGCCATTCAAATGGATCCAGAAACCCAGCTTTGTGTAATTGATGAAAGTAAATGTATTTCATGTGGCGCCTGTGTAGAAAGTTGTCCATTTGGAGCAATTGCCACAAAAACTTATATGGTTGATGTAATTGAAGCAATTAAAGCTGGAAAGAGAGTTGTAGCAATGGTTGCACCTGCAATCGAAGGTCAGTTTGGCGGGGATGTAACGATGGCTAATTTATTTGCTGCGATTCGTGAACTTGGATTTTCTGAAGTAGTAGAGGTGGCGCTTGGCGGTGACTTAACTGCTGCATACGAGTCATTGGAATGGGCAGAAGCATATAAAGAAGGTAAGAAGATGACAACTTCTTGTTGTCCAGCATTTGTGAATATGATTCGCAAGCATTATCCATCTCTTATGAAAAATGTTTCTACTACAGTATCTCCAATGTGTGCATTATCTCGTTTATTAAAGGCAACGGACCCAGAAGTAGTAACCGTATTTATTGGACCATGTTTTGCAAAGAAGAGTGAAGTTGTAGAATTTGGCATTGAAGGCAATGCGGATTATTGTTTGACAATTAATGAAGTTCGCTGTATGATGCGTGCAAGAGATATCCAGATTGAAAAAGGTGAACCAGATCTTCAACATGGAAGTATATATGGTAAGAGATTTGGAAATGCTGGAGGCGTAACCGAAGCAGTATTACAGGCAATGAAAGAAAAGGGTGTTGATACATCTAAGATGACAGTTCAGCGTTGCAGTGGTGGAGAAGAATGTAAGAAGGCATTAATGCTCCTGCGAGCTGGTAAGTTCCCAGCAGACTTTATCGAAGGTATGGCCTGTCCAGGTGGTTGTGTCAATGGTCCTGGCAGCGTTAAGTTTGCAGCAGAAGCAAAGAAAGATAGAGATAATTTGATTGCTCAAGCAGACAGAAGAGAGATTTGGGAAAATCTTTCAAAATATGAAGAATTAAATCATATTTCTATGCATAGAGAGTAAATAGGATTAAATTTATTTTTATTATAAGGAATTAAGGAATAGGATAAAGTTTTTGTAGAGGATGATTGATTTGCAAAAACTTTATCCTATCGTTATTATAAGTGTATGTAAAAGATATCTAATTGGAAAGTTTGTTTTATTAGCCAATTATGCCTCCAACCATGCCACTTACTGCGCAGGCAAGTAGAACAGAAAGAATATGAGACAGATTTTCTGTAATATTGCTTCCAAGCATGATTGAAAAAATAAATAAAATTAGAAAATAACCAATTCCAAAACATAGTCCCCAAAGAAATCGACGTACCTTTAGTTTTTTTCCAGTTAGAAAACCGCCAATGAAACAGGATATGATGTAAATAAAGAAAACACCAAAAGAAATTTGATTCTGGGACAGGTGAACACTGTACATAAGACCTGCCAATACAAGTAGAAGAATAATACTTAGTGCAATGGTTATCATTGAGATTCTTACAAAAAAAGAAAGATTACGCATAAAAGCCCTCCTAATGAAAAAATACAGTGTAGTAAGTAAGTTTAAGGATGATTTATTATATGAAAACATAGTGCAGTTTCATGCGTTAATTTTAAGAAGTTCTGTAAAATCCATTGACAAACCTTTCATTCACTGCTAAGATAAACTAGAAAAGGATAAAGTGATTTGCTATTCACTTTTAAACATAACAATTGTTATGAAAATTAATGCAAAGGTGGAATATACCATGAGTAAAGTTGTATTATCATTATTAGTAGATAATCAGGCCGGCGTATTAAGTCGTATTGCGGGATTATTCAGCCGCAGAGGTTATAATATTGATAGTTTGACTGTTGGAGAAACGGAAAATCCGGATCATTCTCGTATGACAGTTGTAACAAGTGGAGAACCAGAAGTTCTTGAACAGATTGAAAAGCAGCTGGGAAAGTTAATAGATGTTATAGAAATTAAGGTACTGCCTGACGACCAGTCCGTATGTCGTGAATTAATTTTGCTCAAGGTGGCTGCGACAGCGGAAGAGCGGCAGCAAATCATTGCGATAGCAGATATATTCCGTGCTAAAATTGTAGATGTTGCAGTGGATTCTATTATGATTGAATTAACTGGCAATGAAACGAAACTGGCTGCATTTATTAAATTATTAGAGAAGTTCCATATTAAGGAGCTTGCAAGAACTGGTATTACTGGATTGAGCAGAGGTTGTATGAACTAATGCTTTAGTTCTCGTTAGTTTAATTTTTGATTTACAGTGTGGGAATTTGAATTATCCTATTCACCATAGTAATGTTCATTTGCAGGATACATTCTGTATATGAGTAAATTTTTATATTTGGAGTGGCAAAGGGATGACTCAGAGTATCTACATTTGCAAATATTTTAATGTAGTATGGAGGAGATAAAAATGGCAAATATTTATTATCAGAAAGACTGTAACATGCAACTCTTAGAAGGAAAGACAATTGCAATTATTGGATATGGCTCACAAGGACATGCCCATGCTTTAAATTTAAAAGAGTCTGGCTGTCATGTAATTATTGGTCTCTATGAAGGGTCCAGATCCTGGCAAAAAGCAGAAAAGGCAGGCTTTGAAGTTTATACCGCAGCAGAAGCAGCAAAAAAGGCAGACATCATTATGATTTTAATTAATGATGAAAAGCAGGCAAAGCTTTATGAAGAAAGCATTAAAATGAATCTGGAAGACGGAAACATGTTAATGTTTGCTCATGGATTCAATATTCATTTTGGATGTATTGTTCCTCCAGCCAATGTAGATGTTACTATGATTGCTCCAAAGGCACCAGGACATACAGTAAGAAGTGAGTACTTAGAAGGAAAGGGAACACCTTGCCTTATTGCAGTAGAACAGGATTATACAGGCAAGGCAAAAGATATTGCTTTGGCATATGCAGCAGCAATTGGAGGCGCAAGAGCTGGTGTATTGGAAACAACATTCCGTGTAGAAACAGAAACTGACTTATTTGGAGAGCAGGCAGTATTATGCGGAGGTGTATGTGCGCTAATGCAGGCTGGTTATGAAACACTTTGTGAAGCTGGCTATGATCCAAGAAATGCATACTTTGAATGTGTTCATGAAATGAAGTTAATCGTTGATTTAATTTATCAGAGTGGTTTCTCTGGTATGAGATATTCTATTTCTAACACAGCAGAGTATGGAGATTATATTACAGGACCTAAGATTGTCACAGAAGAGACAAAGAAGGCAATGAAGAAGATTCTTTCTGATATTCAAGATGGTACATTTGCAAAAGAATTCCTATTGGATATGTCCGATGCAGGAAAGCAAGTACACTTTAAGGCAATGAGAAAGCTTCATGCAGAACATTCCTTAGAGAAGGTTGGAAAAGAAATTAGAGCATTATATAGCTGGAATAACGAAGAAGATAAATTAATCAATAACTAATAATAAAAGTTTGGATTAGAAAATAAGGAAACAAAGATTGGGACACAGAAAATGGATTTCTGTGTCTCTTTTTGTTTGCGCGCCTAAGAAATAAGTTTATAATAGAATTTATGAAACATTTCATGAAAAATGGATAAAAATATAAATCAAGTTTATGAAAAAACTAAATATCTCAAAATGGAAACAAAGTCATACTGCATAAATAAAAAGAGAATATAATGACAATAAAAAGAAAAAAATGAAAAAAATGTATAAAAAAGAAATATTAATTGTAAAAACTGCATAAAAAGATGGGAGGTATTTCGTTAGAAGACATATTGTAAAAATGGGAAAGTTTGATATAATAATATTGAAAACGTTTACAAAACAGTGAAAATAAGAAGGAGAAAATGCAGAATGAAAAATAAGGTATGGAATCAGGAATTTTCGGATCGTATGATGAAACATTATGGAGAATTAAAATGGCTGTATATGGAGTTATACAACAGTGAAGAGCATTTTGAGGCATTATGCGATCAGATGTACGAATGGTATACAAACAGAAGCGAAGCATTAAAAAATTTGGACAGAGAACGTGAAGCAAATCCAGACTGGTATAAGAAAAATGATTTAGTCGGAATGATGATGTATACTGATGCATTTGCAGGCACATTGAATGGAATTAGAGAGAGGATTGATTATATTCAAGAATGTCATGTAAACTATTTGCATTTAATGCCTTTATTGGCATCACCGCCAGATCGAAGTGATGGAGGATATGCAGTGGCAGATTTCCGTACTGTACAGAGTACACTCGGTACAATGGAAGACCTAGAACAGCTTGCGCAAGAATGTCATGACAGAGGAATCAGTATTTGTCTTGACTTTGTTATGAATCATACTTCTGAAGATCATGAATGGGCAATTCGTGCCAAAAATGGAGAACAGGAATATATGGATCGCTATTTCTTTTTTGATACTTTTGATATTCCTGCACAATATGAAGCTACTGTACCTCAAGTATTTCCAACAACTGCACCAGGAAATTTTACATGGCTGCCAGAACAGCATAAATTTGTTATGACGACGTTTTATCCATATCAATGGGATTTAAATTATCGCAATCCAATTGTTATGAATGAGATGATTTACAATATGTTAAATTTAGCGAATAAAGGAATTGACATTATTCGTATTGATGCAGTACCATATATTTGGAAGGAGCTTGGAACAAATTGTAGAAATCTTCCTCAAGTACATTCCATTGTGCGTATTATGCGTATGATTGGTGAAATTGTATGCCCAAGTGTTATTCTGCTCGGAGAAGTTGTTATGGAACCAGCGAAAGTAGTGCCATATTTTGGAACAACGGAAAAACCAGAATGTCATATGCTTTACAATGTTACAACAATGGCGACTACATGGCATACGGTAGCAACTAAAAATGTGGCTTTGTTGAAACACCAGATGGATATTGTAAATAGCCTGCCAAAGCAATATGTTTTCTTAAATTATCTGCGTTGTCATGATGATATTGGCTGGGGATTGGACTATCAGTGGTTAACACAGTTTGGAATTCAGGAAGTGCCTCATAAAGCATTTTTGAATAATTATTTAACAGGCCATTTTCCAGGAGCAGTTGGTCGTGGTGAATTGTATAATTCCGATCCAACATCTGGTGATGCCAGATTATGTGGTACGACAGCATCGTTATGTGGCTTGGAAAAGGCTGTTTATGAGTGGGATAAAGAAGCGACGGAGCAGGCAGTAAATTATGATATTATGCTTCACGGTTATATGTTTACACAATCGGGTATTCCAGTCATTTATAGTGGAGATGAGATTGGACAATGTAATGATTACAGTTATAAAGCAAATCCACATAAAGCAGCAGACTCCCGTTATGTACATCGAGGAGCATTTCGCTGGGATTTAGCACAAAAGAGATTTGAGGAAGAGACTCCGCAGTATAAAATCTTCCGTAGTATTCAAAAGATGGAAGAAATCCGTGCAAGAGAAAAAGTATTTTCGACAGACGCAGCAGTATGGACGATTGATACATGGGATGCGTCAGTCCTGGGTATTATCCGAAGTTATGAAGGAGAAAAACTGATTGCATTATTTAACTTTGGTGATCAAGATAAAACTGCATGGATTAATGAAGAAGGAATATATGAAGATTTGATTACTGGTCGGCAGATGGAGGGAAAAGCTGTGCCGATTCCAAAGGGAGGCATGTACTGGTTAAAGCAAATAAAGTAAACAATCAAAAAAGAACGGAGAGAGGTTAGCATGACAATTAGAGAGATCGCAAAGTTAGCGGGAGTATCTAATGCAGCGGTTTCCAGATATCTTAATGGGGGGAGTTTAAGCGCAGAAAAACATAAGAGAATACAAAAAGTTATAGAAGAAAATAAATATGTACCATCTGCGTATGCAAGAGTAATGCGAACGAAAAAGAGTAATCAGATTGGGGTTATTGTACCAAAGATTAATTCTGAAGCAGTTCCACGGATGGTATCCGGAATTAGTACTGTATTAAATGAGAAATCTTATAAGTTTCTTTTAGCAGATACGAATAATGATATAAAAAAAGAATTAGAATATCTGGAGATATTTCAAAATAGTCAATTAGCAGGAGTGATTTTTATTGCAACGATTTTAACAAAAAAACATATGGAACTTTTAAAGCAGATGACGGTTCCGGTTGTTATTATTGGACAATATCTCCCAGAATATTCTTGTGTCTCTTATGATGATTTTCATGCAGCTTATGATTTAGCAAAACTCCTGTTGAAAAATTGTAATGGTTCAATGGGATATATCGGAGTAACAGAAAAAGACAGAGCTGCGGGAGCAGCTAGAAAAAAAGGAGTAATAGAAGCGTTAAAGGAAGTTGGAAAGTCAGAAAAAGATTTAATCATCGTTCAATCAGACTTTACAATGGAAGGCGGGACAGCCTGTATGAAAGAACTTTTAGAAAAAGATCCGTTCATTGATACGGTGTTTTGTGCCACTGATAATATTGCAATTGGGGCACTTTTATATCTCAAGCAAATTGGAAAAAAAGTTCCAGAAGAAATACGCTTAACTGGGATTGGGAACAATCAGATATCAGGAATTATAACTCCTAGTCTAACAACTGCGAAATACTATTATAAAACAAGCGGCATTGAAGCAGCCCAGATTTTGTTAAGCTTAATTCAGGATGAAAAGCAACCAATCAAACATATGCAATTGGGCTATGAAATGATACAAAGAGAAACGACTTTGTAAAGAGAGGGGCTGTGAAAAAAGCATAGCCTAAATTATAATCCCTAGCTTAGCTGGGGGTTATAATTTTTTTCGTAATAGAAAGAGAAGCTCTAGTGAATTACTTTTGTTTTTTAAAAACATAATGTTGTGGACGTCAAAGCATTTTCGTGTTAAAATAAAAATAGTTTTAGGTGGATTTCCTAGATTATTTTTTTGAGAGGTGACTATGACCAGGAGAGAATTTTTAGATGGGCTTCGAGAAGCCCTGGAAGGGGAAGTTTCTGAGCGAATTATTGTTGAGAATCTGAACTATTATAATGGATATATAAGAGAAGAGATTGCCAAGGGAGCTTCTGAACAAGATGTTTTGCAGATGCTTGGTGACCCAAGGTTAATAGCACAAACTATTATTGATACAAATGGTGGAGAGGGAGATTATTCCACAGAAGATACGGATACTGCTTATGACAATGAACGTTATGAGAGTTCCTGGCATCCGATGGAAGAGACAAAAGAAAACGATGATTCTGGAAGTACATTTTGGTTCCATACTTCTACTCCAATTAAATGGTATCATAAAGTTCTGGCAGTTCTAATTCCAATTGTTTTGATTATGATTATCATTACAATTGCGATTGGATTTTTGCAGCTAGTTATGTATCTTGCCATACCATTACTAATTATATTTATTTGTATATATTTATATCGAATGTTGAGAAGATAATACAAAAATAGTATGGAAAATTTTGAAAATTGTATTTTGTATAGAAGAAAATTTTTCGTTCATACTACTCAATGTAACAGGAATCGAATTTCTCGATCCCTGAATTAACATCGCAATAATTGCGATATAGGAGGTATTAGAATGAAAAATAAAAATCAAC
>DVHN01000101.1 GCA_018712075.1 Candidatus Fimimorpha faecalis | reverse complement strand
GTGGTGAGTTTGAAGAGCGTTTGAAAGCGGTTCTGGAAGAAGTTCGAAAAAGTGAAGGACAGATTATTCTGTTTATTGATGAATTACATTTGATTGTAGGAGCTGGTAAGACAGATGGAGCAATGGATGCTGGTAATATGTTAAAACCAATGCTGGCAAGAGGAGAATTGCACTGCATCGGAGCAACTACACTGGATGAATATCGTAAGTATATTGAAAAAGATGCTGCATTGGAACGTCGTTTCCAGCCTGTTATGGTAGATGAACCAACTGTGGAGGATACGATTTCTATTTTAAGAGGATTGAAAGAGCGTTATGAAGTATTCCATGGAGTGAAAATTACGGACTCTGCACTAGTATCGGCAGCAACACTCTCGAATCGTTATATTTCCGATCGTTTTCTTCCAGATAAAGCGATTGACTTGGTAGATGAAGCATGTGCATTGATAAAAACAGAGATGGATTCCATGCCAACAGAGTTGGATGAGCTGCGTCGCCGTGTCATGCAGTTAGAAATTGAAGAGGCGGCATTAAAGAAAGAGACCGATCATTTAAGTCAGGAACGTCTGGAAGCATTGCAGACAGAGCTGGCTGAGATGAGGGAAGAATTCGCAAATAAGAAGGCTCAGTGGGATAATGAAAAACATTCGGTTGAGAATTTAAGCCATCTAAGAGAAGAAATTGAGACAATTAATAAGGAAATTGCACAGGCACAGCAGCATTATGATTTAAATAAAGCCGCAGAACTGCAATATGGTAAGTTGCCAGAACTTCAAAAACAGCTGGCAATTGAAGAAGAGAAGGTGAAAAAACAAGATCTTTCTCTTGTTCATGAAGCAGTTACAGAAGAAGAAATCTGTCGTATTATTTCTAGATGGACAGGAATTCCAGTAGCTAAGTTAACAGAATCGGAGCGAAATAAAACATTGCATTTGGATCAAGAACTGCATAAGAGAGTCATTGGACAGGAGGAAGGCGTTACAAAAGTAACCGAAGCCATTATTCGTTCCAAAGCAGGAATTAAAGATCCAACGAAGCCAATTGGTTCTTTCCTATTCTTAGGACCAACGGGTGTTGGTAAAACCGAGTTGGCAAAGGCATTGGCAGAATGTCTTTTTGATGATGAGTCGAATATGGTGCGTATTGATATGAGCGAGTATATGGAAAAGTATTCCGTTTCCCGTCTGATCGGAGCACCTCCAGGATATGTTGGATATGACGAAGGAGGTCAGTTAACCGAAGCGGTTCGTAGAAAACCATATTCAGTGGTTTTATTTGATGAAGTAGAGAAAGCACATCCAGACGTGTTTAATGTATTGCTACAGGTATTGGATGATGGACGAATTACTGATTCCCAGGGACGTACGGTAGACTTTAAAAATACCATTTTGATTATGACATCGAATATTGGTTCCTCGTATCTGTTAGATGGAATTGATGAAAATGGTGAAATCAAACCAGAGGCAGAACAAATGGTAATGAATGATCTGCGTGCACATTTCCGTCCAGAATTTTTAAATCGTTTGGATGAGACAATTTTGTTTAAGCCATTGACCAAACAGAATATTGGCGGAATTATTAAACTAATGATTGCAGATGTAAATAAACGTTTGGAAGATCGAGAAATTAGTATTGCGTTAACACCACAGGCAGAACAGTATATTATTGAGCATGGATATGATCCAGTTTATGGAGCAAGACCATTAAAACGTTATTTGCAAAAACATGTGGAGACCGCAGCAGCACGTTTGATTTTAAATGGAAATATCAATCCAGGTGATGTCATTAAAATTGACGTGATTGATGGTTCGCTAGATGCATATGTATAATAAAGTCCGTTTAGAAGAGACTGCCATTTTTATATTAATATAGAAGAGAGGCAATTGGGAAAGTATTTCTATTTTTCCAATTGCCTTTTTTGCTATTACTATATATACTAGTGTTAGAGGGGAGGTTGCTGACGTAAAGATGGACCAAAAGAAAACAAAGGAAATAGAAAAAGAAGTAAGAACGAATTTAGAAAAGGGAAGAGATTATGTAATCCATTTTCTAAATTGGATGATCCGAGCGGTGACAGTGGGAATCATATGCGGATTGGTAGGAGCAGTGTTCCATCGTTCTTTGGAATATGTGGCGGAACTTCGAATGGAACATGGATGGCTGTTATATTTTCTTCCGATATCTGGTATATTGATTGTATTTTGTTACCGTATTTGTGGGGTTGGATATGATCGAGGAACGAATATGGTATTGGATTCGATTCATTCTTCCGAAACGATGTTTTTTAGGACGACACCACTTATTTTTATTGGAACTCTTCTGACACATGTATGCGGGGGATCATCTGGACGAGAAGGAGCTGCGTTACAAATTGGAGGAAGTCTGGGATCGACAATTGGACGTGCGTTTTCTTTGGATGAAAAGGAAAGAAACATTTTAGTTATGTGCGGTATGAGCGCAGTATTTACTGCAATGTTTGGAACTCCTATTACTGCCACGATATTTAGTATGGAAGTAATTTCTGTTGGAATTATTTATTATAGTGCATTTGTTCCATGTATTATATCTTCTGTTATTGCACTGGGAATTACATCGATATTTCAAATACAGCCAACACAGTTTGCATTGAGTTATATTCCAGAACTATCTCCGATTGTATGTATTCAAGTTATATTGCTTTCCATTGTAGTTGCGGTGGTGAGTATTTTATTTTGTTCTGCAATGCATCATGTTTCTCATCTCTACAGAAAATTAATTCGAAATCAATACAAACGAATTATTGTAGGCGGATGTCTTGTGATTTTGATGACGCTGTTAGTAGGGAATCGGGATTATAATGGACCAGGAATGGAAATGGTAGAACGTGCGCTTACGTCCGATGTACCAAGATTTGCCTTTTTATTAAAAATTATTTTTACGGCCATTACGTTGGGGGCTGGTTTTAAAGGCGGCGAAATTGTTCCATCTCTGTTCATTGGAGCAACACTTGGCAATGTGGCAGCGCCGTTGCTTGGGATGGACCCGATATTTGGAGCAGCAATTGGAATGATTGCATTTTTCTGTGGAGTTGTAAACTGTCCAATTGCATCGATTATGTTAAGTTTAGAATTATTTGGCGGGGCAGATGTGCTATTATTTTGTATTGCATGTGGAGTTAGTTATGTATTTTCTGGCTATTATGGACTGTATAGCAGTCAGAAAATTATGTATTCAAAATTAGAAGCAAAATATATTAACCGAAAATCTCAATAAATGCTGGAAACGAATAAAGGATTCGTTATCATAAAAAGGATTTTGCAGAAAGGAGGACACAAGGAAGAAAACCTTCCTTGTCCAAAAGATGAAAATAAAAAATTTAGTAGAACGACTGGATTATACATTACTTCAAGGCAGTCTGGAGGAAGAAATTACAGGTTTTTCTCATGATAATCGTCATGTAGAGGAGGGAAATTTATTTATCTGCATTAAAGGGGCTCGATTTGATACGCATAACTGTGTTGCAGATGTTGCAGCAAAAGGCGCAAAACTAATTGTAGTAGAACGCCCTGTGGAAATGCCTGCTGGTGTAACGATAATTTTAGTGGAAGATACAAGAAAAGCAAGTCCGCTTCTGGCAGCAGCTTATTACGGACATCCAGCAGAAAAACTTACGACAATTGGAATTACAGGTTCCAAAGGAAAGACAACTTGTACTCATATGCTTGCAGATATTTTAAGGGCTGCCGGATACAAAACAGGAACGCTTGGCACAAATGGAGCAATCATTGAGGATAAGATCTATGAACTAAGTAATACAACTCCAGATGCACAAGAAGTGCAGATGTATTTGGATATGATGGTGAAGGCAGGATGTACCCATGCAGTGATTGAAGTTTCTTCACAGGGAATGAAACAACATCGAGTAGACGGTTTTACATTTGATTATGGTGTATTCACGAATATTTCAGAGGGAGATCATATTGGTCCGAATGAGCATAAAGATTTTGCAGAGTATTTGTATTGTAAAGCGATGTTAATTCAGCATAGTAAGTTAGGATTTGTAAATAAAGATGATGTGCATACACCAGCATTGATGAAACATATTAGCGTGCCAGTGGAATTTTTCGGATATGCACAAGATGCAGATTATATTGCATATAATTATCAAAAACATTTTAATGAAGAAAAGAAACAGCCTGGAATTACGTTTTCAGTAAAGGGAAAGTTCTGCGGGGATATTTCTGTCAATATGCCAGGAGATTTTAATGTGGGAAATGCGTTGGCTGCGATCTGTGTTGCAGATCATTTAAATGTACCAGCTGCTGCTATGAATCGGGCATTGACCCATTTAAATATTAAAGGAAGAATTGATATGGTATTCCAAAATGACAAATTTTCTGTATGTGTGGACTTTGCTCATAACGGATATAGTACAAGAAATTTGTTAGAAGCGCTTCGAGAATATCGTCCAAAGCGGATTGTCTGTGTATTTGGAGCAGATGGAAATCGTTCTAAGAGCCGTCGCTATGAAATGGGAGAGGCAAGTGGACGTTTGGCAGATTTAAGTATTGTAACTGCGGGACATAATCGTTGGGAAACATTTGAGGATATTGCAAAGGATATCCAAGTTGGTTTAGCTAAGACAACAGGTTCCTACATTATTATTCCGAATCGAGAAGATGCCATTCGTTATGCAATTGAACATGCAGAACAGGGGGATATGATTACTATTATTGGTTTAGGACATGAAACCTATCAAGAGGAAAATGGAAAAAAGTATCCGCATAGTGACACAGAATTTGTAAAACGAGTGATTCACGAGTTAAAGTTAGATTGATGAATTCCATAGATAGGAGGCTGTATGGATCGTTATAGTTATCTAAATGAATTAAACCTGCTGCTTTTGGAACTGCCGAAAAAAGAGAGAGAAGCTGCATTGGCTTATTTTGAGGACTATTTTAAAAATCATAGAAACATCGAAGATGAGGAAATTATTCAAACGATTGGAACTCCATTGGAAAATGCGAATCGAATCAAACAAAACTTTACTTCCAATGGAGGTAAACTACATCAAGAATCGGTAGTAGAACAAAATTCGGATTCCAATATGGAGCGTAGCTCCTATAGTTGGCTTTGGCTTGTTTTATCAATACTGACGATTCCAATTTGGCTTCCAATTGGAATCGTATTGCTTGTAATGAGTATTGTAATATTGATTCTTCTTTCTGTAATGATGCTGGTAGTTGGAATTACAACGATTGCTCTTTTGGCTGGGGGAATTGTATTTGTGGTATCAGGCATTATCAAATGTTTTACAATTCCTGCCGTTGGAATGGCAGTGACGGGGATTGGACTTGTTATAGTGGGAATTTCCATTTTACTTATAAATTTATGCGGAATAATATTTGGAAAAGGATTGCCAGCATTGATAAAGGGAATTTCTTCTTTATTTAAAAGAAAAAGGAGGAAAAGATGAAACGATTACAGAAATTCAGTCTATGGACTGCAATGATTTCTATTCTGTTTGGAATAGGGCTGATAGGAGTTGGATTTATGTCCGGTGCCTTTCAGCATTCCCTGTCAGATTGGAATATTACAATTGGAAATTATCAAGTATCAGGAACAAAAAGTATTATGGAAACTTATCAAGGGGTGGAGAAGCTGGATTTTAAGTTAGGATATTGCGATATTGTGATCCAGCCTGGAACAGAATTTACAATTTCCTCAGAGCGTGTAGGCGCTAACTTTGAATCTTATGTAAAAGATGGAACATGGCATGTGAAAACGGGCGATACATTTGGCTCGAGTATACGGTCAAGCTTGGAATGGATAGAAAGAAAAAGTAGTACGGTTGTAATTACAATTCCAGACATTGCTTTAAAAGAGATGAAATTGGAATTAGGAGCAGGTAAATTGAAAGCAGATTCCATAAAAGCGGAAAAGCTGGAATTCGAAGTTGGAACTGGAAAAGCTGAGTTTACCAATAGTTTTGTAGAAAAAGCGAAATTAGAATGTGGAATGGGAGAACTAAATTATCAGGGAATATTAGGTGATGATTCTTCTATTGAATGTGGTATGGGAACTTCTAAAGTAGTCTTGACGGGAAACGAAGAAGATTATGAATATAACTTAAAATGCGGTATGGGAAAAATTATATTAAATGGAACGGAGCATACCAGTGTAGATAGGAAAATTGATAGTACAACAAAGGATGCTCCAAAAATAAAAATTGAGTGTGGCATGGGACGTGTGGAATTATTGTTCCAGCAATCGTAAAAAATAAGAAAAGAATACAACAAAAACAGATGCTTTCATTATGCGTTGATGAATGACTGTGTGCTGTATTCTTTTTTTAATTCTAAAAGTTCATCAATTCGTTTTTTTCCAAGATTTCTAACATGATATAATTCTTTTTCCGTCATAGAAAGAAATTGATCAATACGGTAAATACCATGCCAGAGCAGGCTGGAAACGGAAACAGCTGGGAAGGAGGGAACTTCAAATAAAAAAGGTGAGCCAGAAGAATGTGTCGCAATGCCAGCAGATTTTAATTCTTTATAGATTTTAGCTGCACGAAAAATATTTCCTTCACACCATTGAACTAATTCCTCTGTAGAATGTAATGGAACATCTTCTAGAGTAGAGATATTTACTTTCTGAAAAAGTATGATAGTCTTGTGAGATAATAACTTAATAAAAGAAGAGTGGGAAAAGGCAGGTTTTGAGGGAATATGAATCGAATATTTCTCACATGCAGATAATAATGTTTGAAGACCAATTTCTCCAATTCCTCTTATTTGGATAAGTTCTTGAATAGAAAGCATTTGAAGTTGCTGTAGTGTGGTGATTTGTGCACGATTGAGTGCATTTACTGTACGTATAGGCAAAGCCAATTCTTTGATAGATAGATCATTTTTTAAGTTATAGTTGCACAAATAAAAAACTCCTTTCTGTATTAGTACCCTCAGTTGAGAATATTGACTGAGGGTATTGTTATCGTGATATGTAAAAGGAAGTTTGAATAGAAACTCCTTTTATTTGGACGATTTTGGGGAATAATAAAATTGTAAAATAATGATATGTCACAATGGAAACATAGTTATTCCCCTTATTAAAAACTAACAATATTATAGCTCAAATCCTATAATAATGGTATACCAAATATGTCAGAAATGAGGAATAAATATGGCTGAAAAAGAGAATCATTCAACAAATATAGAAACAGTTCATATAAATGAAGACTATGTTATAAAGAGAATCGAAGAGTTGTGTGAGCAAAAACATTGGTCAAAATATCGTCTTGCAAAGAAAAGTGGGATTCCTCATTCAACGATTTTTAATATGTTGAAGCGGACAAATACGCCAACAATTGGCACGTTAGTCAAAATCTGTAATGGATTAGGAATTACATTATCGCAGTTTTTTGCAGATGATGAGTATGTGACATTAACAAAACAACAAAAGTTATTGCTTCGTTTATGGGGAACATTGGAAAATGAAGAAAAGATTCGATGTGAAGCTTATATAAAAGGAGTTGCTGGAGATAGGGGGAAGGGAATTGAACTGTCAGAGTCAGAAGAGGATGAATAGGAAAGCATTTGCTTTCAATATTAGATATAAGGATGGAATCAATTAGAGCTGAGTTTTAAATGAAACTCGGTTCTTTTTATTTCTTGTCTTTTTGTTAAAAGTAAGCTTGTAAAATATTTTTATATGGTATAAAATAAAGAATAATTAACAGAAAGAGGGCAAAAATGTGGTATATTTGGTTATTTTTTTTATTATTGCTGGAATCATTGCAGGATATTTAACAAATTTATATGCGGTTCGCTGGCTATTTTGTCCAATCAAAAAGAAGGGAAAACTACCTGCATGGGATATTAGTATTGCTGCCACGGAAGAAAAAAAGAATCGGCTTATTGAAAGTTTGGCGAACTGTGTAACCAATCGCATCTTGACTTCAGATGTATTAAGAGAAGGCATTCCAGATTCGGTAATTGAAAAACATTTGCGTAAATTAGTTGATGAAATATTGGAACAGGAACATTTGAAAAAAGTAAACTCCATTTTGCAGTCTCCAGAGTTGGAAAAAATAAGACAGAAGGGCGAAGTCTATATTGAGCGTTTGATTACAAATGAATTGACACCATTTTGTTTAGAATTATTAAAGGAAACAGATTTTTCTCAACTTTTAACAGAAAAACAAGCCTATGTAATTGCTCAAAATGTCTATGAGATATTAAAAACTCAAAATAGAGAAAATTACAATCAAATATTGAAAGATTTCTGTGAGAGAAACTCGGATTTGACAGTGGAGCAGCTCATTGGAACAGATCTTTGGAACGTGTTGGAAGAAGCACTGTTTTCTGTATGGTTGAAAGAAAAATTAATCGAAGTATTAAAAGATGGAAAAAAATTAGAAGCATGTTTGAATAAAATTTTGGATGCAGCTGAGGCAAAGGAACGATTGGATGAATTACAGACGAGTATAGGGAAAAAGAAGTTTGGAGATGTCATTCAACTATATGGAATAGATCAATTCGTTTCTTATTTTTGGAAGGAGTTAGGAGAATACTGGAAAACAGCAGAAGGTAGAAGAGTTCTTGAGTATAGGAAGAAGGAATGGTTGGAGTTTTTACTTTCGATGGATGTACCGTTGGAAACTATGTTAAATGAAGAAACTTGGAATAGCATAAAGCGATGGCTTCAAGCAAATGTTCCAGAATTAATTCCTTCTTTGGCTGAGTTTATTCAAAGGAATGAAGAAGAACTAGATGAAGTAATCAAACGTTCCATTCATATTGCAGCGGAGAAACAAAAAAAGTCAGAATATGGGAGCTGGATGAAAGAGACAATTCAAGTATTTCTCGTATCTCAAATGAATCTTCCGAAAAGATTACAGCGGATATTGGAGTCAGTGAAGGAAAAAGATAGTGATGCAGTAGTAGAACAGATATTGGATTTCTTAAGAAAACAAACAATTTCTAATATTGCAAAAAGTATTTCTAAGAATTATCCAGATCTTTGGAAAGGAGTCTGGAGAGAAAGTCAATGGAAGAAAGATACGAAAAATGTAATTTACCAATATATAAAAGATAAGCCAGTCTCCTGGATTTGGGATCGATTTTCCCTCTCTTTGTCAGAACTAGTTTGTGAGAAGGGAAAGAAAAAACTCCTTCATTATGTTCAGGAAAACCCTGAAAAAACAGCTCAGTGGCTAATAGACCGAATACGTCCAGCTACAAAACAATTGGGTTCATTTGCAGTGGGAAAAATGGAAGAAGAAACAATAGAAAAAACAAGTAATTTTTTATTTTATAAAGCGAACTACTGGATGAAAAAAGAGAAAGAAGTCATTGTTTCAAAGGTGGAGCAATGGATTTTAAATCAGGGAAAAGAATGGTTGAGAATTTATCCAAAGGAACATGCAAATGAATTAACAGATGGAATAAAACATTGGTTATTACAGCGATGGCATAGGTTGGAACTGGAAAAACTCCAAGTATCGGCGATTCTAAACCGCCCTAAAGTAAAAGAAATGCTTGTAAAACGTGGTGTAAAGCAGCTTAGAACGGAAATGGATCAAGCTTTGCAAAATCAAATTTATCGTTTAGTTGTAGATGCATTGAATCGATTGGAACCAGATCAGCTTTGCAGAGAAGTAGAGAAACTAATGGGAGGGCAATTAAAATATCTTTCCTACTTTGGAGGATTTCTGGGTTTCCTTATTTCAGCAGCGATTTGCTATTGGGCAGTTCCGGGTCTCTCTGTTTATGGAAATCCGACGAGTTGGAGCGGACTTATTTTTGGAACGGTGGCAATGGGAGTGATTGGAGTAATTACCAATATCGTTGCAATAAAAATGTTGTTTTATCCAAAAAAACAAATAAAATGGCTTGCAAAGTCAAAACATTTTCATTTGCTTTCAGAAGGTGTAATTTTACAAAACCAAGAAACATTTGCCGCTGCAATGGCAAATTATGTAAGCAGTGAATTGATATCCGAGCAGGCGGTCAGACAGCTGTATGAGGCAAAGAAAGCAGAGCTTCCAGATCAATTAAGACAGTGGGTGGATCAGGAAGGTATGGAATGGTTAAGGCAGAATCGGGAAAAACTTGCACAAAGGGCAGTGGATGAGCTTATTTTGCATAGGGAAGATATGGTTCATTTGATAAGAGAATGGCTGGAAAAACAAACAATGAATCAAATTATTACTCCAGAAATGATACAATCTATAATAAAAGCATCTGACATTCAGACCTATGCAAAACAGCAAGTTATCAAGTGCATAAATGGAGAAAAACAATTATCCGATTATTTTTCGAACGAACAAATCCAGCGAACATTCACTGGGTTAATCGAAAAAGGCGAAACGAGAGTTCTTTCCTATATCAAAGATGTTTCTTTAGAAGAGATTGCGGCACGAAATGAAATGAAGTATCAAACTTACATTTCAAAGAAGTGGAGTTTGGAACAAAAGAAAGCAGCTCACCTTTGGTTAAAAAAGAAATGGAATCAGGCAGATACCGCTAGAATGAAAGAAAAATCACTTGTTTGGATAATAAAAAAATGTGATGATTTAAGCCAGGAAGAGAAATTAATTGGGGAAAT
The DNA here is from genome assembly GCA_018712075.1 of Candidatus Fimimorpha faecalis. Taxonomy (GTDB): domain Bacteria; phylum Bacillota; class Clostridia; order Lachnospirales; family Lachnospiraceae; genus Fimimorpha; species Fimimorpha faecalis. The sequence goes on along the minus strand of DVHN01000101.1, from coordinate 65,784 downwards.
TTTGGTGTTTGGTCAGCCAATTGAACAATGGGGAGAGAAACTGCTGGATAAAAAAATAGAACAGATAATTGACTGGTTTTATATTCATGTTATTAAGAAAAAAATAGAACAAACATTTGGATATCAAGAGTCTGAGAGAGCAAAGTCAGATGACTGGTGGGAGAATATTCAAGAAACGGTTACATCTTTTGGAACGAAGAAGATGATGGAGCCGATTTTCCGAGATGCAATTTGGGAATTAAAGGAAGTGCAGCTTCCGCTCTATTTGAAATCGAAAAAACAGGAATTTCATACCATCCTTCAAGTTTTTTTAAGAGAAAAACTATATTCGATCACAGCAGGACAGGCAATCTTACTTGTGTTAGGGGAGGATTATCCAGCCACGTTAAATCGTATTTTATTTGGAACGATATGGAGAGAGCCATCTCAGATGAGTATGGTTTTAGAGCGGTCTGCTCATATGGCATTAAGCCTGATTTTAGATCAGTCTCCAAAGGTTTATTTGCATATGTTAAAAATGGATTCCCTTATAGACGTAGAAAAGAACTTTCATAAAAATTTGGAAATATGGCGTTGGAATTTTCTGAGAGTCGAAAAGGAAAAAAGAAGTCTGGCAAATATTTTAGCGGATTGGTTTGGTAATATAGTTGGGAAAACTTATGTTTATGAAATGGGAACGCTGTTTCATGGAGCAACGATAGAATGTATGGCGGAAACAGTTCTCTCTCAGGAAAACATAAATGCAGTGATTCATATCATGATAAAACCTATATTAGAAGAGTATCGTTTCGCACAACTTGTTTCGATGGAAGATCTGGCAGATTCCGTTAAGGCAGCGACAGAAGTTTATTTCCAAACGACGGTTTGGATGGATCAAGTCAAAACAGCGCTGTCAGAGCAGATTGGAAATTTAACGAAGTATGAAAAATTGCCAGAGACAATAAAAAACCAGATCAGTTGTTATGTAGTAGAAATGATAGGAGATGCATTACAAAAACAGCTTGGAGAAATTATGGAGGATTTAGATTTATATGGAATCACAGAGCAGCGCCTAAACGCATTGACCGCAGATGAGATGGAAACAACCATTCGGGCGTTTGCAGATCCTATTTTTAAAACATTGTATGTATTAGGAGTTCTTGGAGCAGTCGCAGGAGTCAATTGCTATATCGCCATTGTTATATATTTTATAGAAAAGCTGAAAACGAAGAAAGATAAGTAAGTTATATTCCCTGGATATGGTTGGTTATTATTTAGAATTTTCTTGTAGTAAAACCGTTTGGCGCAGGATTCGGGTCAGTGCCTATAATACTTTTCCGAATCCTTGCGCGTCTGTGAAGAATGTTTCTCAGATGGGGAATTGATAGTTGCCAGTGGTATGAATTGGCTGCTCGTCAGCTAAGTCTTTCATCTATCTGAGAAAAATAAGTTATAGGAATAATGTAATAATTTTATTTGCGGCATTTTTATTTCCTCGAGTGTCACCTGGGGATTTGCTTAATGCGAAGGTATATCGCTGATCTCCTTCGAATGTGATTTTATGATGCGGGCTTGTACTATCGATGCTAAATCCGATATCTTCCAGTCGTTTGCGGATGGTACTTGTCATGCCAGTATAGGCTTTTAATGTATTTTTTACTTCTTCTCGTTTTTTTTGTCGAGGATAGGAAGTGTGATTGGCATTAACAAGAGAAGTAAGGACATCTTTTCTTCTTGTATGGTCGATGGCACGCAGGAGTTCATTTTTTAGTATGTCACAGACAAAATCCTGAATTTCACCTGGATAAAGATCTTCCTCGTTTCCTTTAATAAGAATGGGAGTTCCTTGAATTAGTTGGGATTGATTGTTACGGAGTTGATTGTTTTCAATCGTTAACGCCTGTACTTTTCGGTACATATTTTCTAATGCATTTTTGTAGCCTTGTATCTCTTCATCAAAATCGTTGATGTATTGTTCCATTTCCATTTCTGTATCTTGCTTTTCTCGCATCAGTCGTTCCGTACGCCGTTGTAAAATAATATTTTGAAGACCTGACCAGGTTTCGTTATACAGGAGACGAAAATTCATAAGATAATGTTGTTGAATAGTATGGTAAAGATGCCTGCAAAAGATTTGAGAAGATGCATAATCTTTAGGATGATAAATCTGAGAGGATGTGGCACAATATAGTCCAATCAAACCAGTATGTGGATTTTTACCAGCAGTATCTTTTTGTAATTTCTTAGAAATCGCATAGGTTGTCTCGTATAAAACATGTGCAATTCCCTGTAGTCGTTTTGCAAGTTCATCGGGAGAAATAATATAATTTCCCCAATGCAGTGTTACGTAAACAACTGGAAGATAATAATGGCGCCTTTGAAAAATTAAGTCTCTTACAATGAAATAATTAGAAAATGTGATTGGGATCGCCTGATTTGAAATAGGAAGATCATAATCCATAGCACCGTATCCAGCGTCCAATAACATACGGACGAAACGAGGTGGTTTTCCGTCAGGTACAAATGGCAGGTTGCTGCGTGTTTCCCGTAAAATCTGTATCGAAATAGTTGGATATGGCTCCTCTTTATCATGAAGAATAAAGTCGTGACTCCAGAGAACGTCATTTTGCTCTTCTCGTTCAAAATGGATTGCCACAATATGGTCTTCTTCTAATATTTGTATACAAAATTTTCGGTGGTTGTATTCAGCAGTATAGGAATTACTGCCATCCCATGAAAGGTTTGGAATGGCGTCGTAGCAACTGCTCTGATTCCATTGAATTGCTAGTTCAATGAAAGTAATTGTATTGAAAGAATCTTTCACATGAATTTTGGTAGAATAAATAATCATTTGCATCACTCGCAATCTATAGAAGCTATTGTCTCAGCTTTTTATAATGGTTGAAACAATAGTGAATAAAAGTAAATGGATTGTTGATTGTTCAATGGGGATTGGATTCAGTGGAACTTATTTAGAATCGTCTTGAGTAACAGTAGTCTTGGAAATTGCGTTTTGCATATCGGAAATGAAAAAATCAAGTCGGATGACTGTACAAATTTTATAAAAATATCCAGGCTATATGAGATTAATTATATCATATATATATATAGAATTCAACATGAATCGGAAAAATAGTAAAATAAATTTAAAATTCTCATGTTTTTTGTGAGAATTTTATAGAATTATTCAATTATAGAGAAAATAATAGGGCGATAATAATTCTTCTACCAGCGTTTTTTGCTATTACACTGGCAGAAGAATCAATAGACTAGGGTGTTTTTATTGATTTAAGATCTGTTTTCCAGTATGATCCATATGGTAGTTATCTTTATAAATGAGTTGGGAAATTGGAACGATTTCGTAACCATCTTGCTGTAAGGTTGTGATAACCGTTTCTAGTGCATCTTTTGTATATTTGGCGCCGTTGTGCATTAAAATAATTGCACCATTGTTCAATGCTTTATGTTGTGTGACGGTTTTTATAATACTTTCTGTCCCGTAGTCCTTCCAATCCAGGCTGTCCACGGACCACTGAATGGTATAATAACCACAATTTTTGACGGTTGTAATAAGTTGATTATTATAATCTCCATATGGAGGACGGAAAAGGAACATATCATATCCAGTCAATTCTTTTACTTTATCATGAACGGACATAAGCTCTTTTTTTATTTCACTTTTGGAAAGCTTACTCATTTCTTTATGATTTTCACTATGATTTCCAAGATCGTGTCCAGCTGCCAGAATCGCTTTTACATCTTCAGGATAGGATTCCACCCATCCTCCAGTCATAAAAAAAGTAACATGAACGTTGTGCTTAGCTAGAATGGATAGTAACTCTTGAGTGTCTTCGTTTCCCCAAGCGGCATCAAAACTTAGCGCAACTTGTTTTTTTTGTGTGTCTACGCTGTAAATTGGAAGTTCCCGTTCTCCCACAGTACTGCTGACAAAAACAACAGATGGTATGTATAAAACTGCTCCAAGGATTAAAAAAAATGCTGCCATCCAAATTAAGCCATTTTCCATCCATTTGCTCTTGTGAAATTTAATATCAGGGGATAATTTCATAAAACATCCTTTCCGTAGTACATTCCTTTATTATAGTGTATCATAGGACAAGTTTGTCTATGATAGAAAAATAACCATTATAATGTAAAATTCTAATGGTTGAAAAATGAAAGAAAAAACGGTATGATAAAAATATAAAATTTAGGAGGTAATTATGAAGGTAGAAAAAAGAATCATTTCAGTAAATGGAATGGAAGCAAAACTGGGGATTTATCTTTTAGAAAATTTAGAATCAGCAGATCCGAACTTAAAACGTCCAATGGTTGTCATTTGTCCTGGAGGCGGATACAACCATGTTTCAGAACGAGAGGCGGAACCTGTGGCGTTAAAGTTTATGGGAATGGGATTTCACGCCTGTGTATTGGACTATCATGTAGGGCCGGAAGTAGTATTTCCGCAGGCATTGCTGGAATTGGCTGCATCGGTGAAGGAAATTCGAGAACATGCAAAAGAATGGAAGGTGGATCAAAACAAAATCATTTTATGCGGCTTTTCTGCTGGAGGACATTTGGCGGGATGTCTTGGAATGTTTTGGAAAGAGGATTGGATTCGAGAAGAATTAGGAACAACGGCTCAGATGATCCAGCCAAATGGAATGATCTTGGCATATCCAGTTATTACAAGTGGAGAATTTGCTCATAAAGGTTCTTTTGAGATGTTAACTGGACAAACAATGGAACCAGCATTGATGGAAAAACTCTCTTTGGAGGAACAAGTGACGGAGAATACCCCACCAGTGTTTTTATGGCATACGTATGAAGATAATACGGTTCCAGTCGAAAATAGCTTGCTATTGGCAATGAAATTAAGACAACATAATATTTCTCTAGAAATGCATATTTTCCCGCATGGTCCGCATGGAATTTCTCTTGGAGACAAAGAAACCGCCAGAATGAATTGTGAAAAAGATATCCAGCCACGCTGCCAGTGTTGGCCTGACATGGCTGGACAATGGATTAATGGATTAAAATAAGTTTACAAACGACCATTTATAAAGCCTTGGAATTCTGAAAAAGAATCTTCCACCTGTTTTTGAAAGATGGTTTAAATTTAGAATTAGAAGAAGGAGCCGTACTGTCTGCATGGACAGAACGTGAGAAATTTCCAGTTTTACAGGGTGCATATACAAGTACGGATGGAAAGGGCGAAGTTTTACTCGGAACTTGGGAAGGGGAAGCAATGCCGATGTTTGCGGGAATTATTACAGGAATCAATGTAAAAAATGCTGTAATATATGGTCCAGGAACAATCAATGGAAATGCAAGCAGAGAGAATTGGTGGGATAGACCAAAAGTAATTCGTATTGCAGCAAGACCAAGAATGGTATTTTTAAATCACTGTGAAAATATTGTGCTTGCTGGGATTACTGTGAAAAACAGTCCTAGCTGGAATATTCATCCATTCTTTTCCAATCATTTAAGATTTATTGGATTGAACATTTTAGGACCGAAAGATTCTCCAAATACCGATGGATTGGACCCAGAAAGCTGTGATGATGTAGAAATTGCAGGAGTATATTTTTCGGTAGGAGATGACTGTATTGCAGTAAAATCTGGAAAGATTGAAGTAGGAGCCAAGTATAAAACTCCATCTTCCAATATTACAATTCGTCAATGCTGTATGAGAGACGGTCATGGTTCCATTACACTTGGAAGTGAAATGGCAGGTGGCGTAAAAAATCTGCGTGCGTTGGATTGTGTATTTTTACATACCGATCGAGGATTGCGAATTAAGACTCGCAGAGGAAGAGGAAAAGATGCGGTCATTGACGGAATTTTGTTTGAACATATTAAAATGGATCATGTTATGACTCCGTTTGTAATTAATAGTTTCTATTTCTGTGATAAAGATGGACATACGGATTATGTACAGTGTAAAGATCCTCTTCCAGTTGATGATAGAACGCCGTCTGTAAAATCACTTGCATTCCATAATATTCATGCAGAGAATTGTCATGTGGCAGCGGCATTTTTCTATGGACTTCCAGAACAGAAGATTGAACAAGTAGAGATGAAAAATGTATATGTAAACTATGCACAAGAAGCAAAAAGTGGAAAGCCTGCAATGATGGATGGAATTCCAGATGAGATTTGTAAAATGGGTATTTATGCAAATAACATTCATAAGTTTGTATTGGAAAATGTTATAGTAGAAGGAGCCGATGGGGAAGCTATTCATATTGAAAATGTTGATCATGTATTAGAATAATGAAACTTAGTAGTAAGAGGTCATTGAAAATATTTATTTTTCGGTGACCTCTATTTTTATCATGATATGAAAAAGAAATCTCCAGCAAGCAATTAAACAATCCTTCTCTTTATAATTAAAGATTGCATGGTAAAGAAAACAATGCTATACTTTAAAAAACTTAATAATTACAAATAGTGTGAAAAAGAGGAAATAAATTGAAAATTACGTACATTCATCATAGTTCATTTTTAGTAGAATTGGATTTTGTAAATCTTTTATTTGATTATTACAGAGGTAATATTCCAGCTATAGATTTAGAAAAACCTCTTATAGTATTTGCAAGCCATGCACATGGAGATCATTTTTCGAAGAAAATATTTGAGCTAGCTAGTTCCTATAGAAAAATTCAATACATTCTTTCTGATGATATTGATGAGAAAAAGGTTCCAGATAATTGTAAAGATAAGGTTCTATTTGTCGGAGCAGGAGAACAGTTTACAAATAGAACATTTTTTCAAAATAATATAGAAAAGAAAGAAAATAGAATAGAGATAGAGACATTTCAATCTACTGATGAAGGAGTGGCATTTTGGATTACTTGTGAGGGAAAAACGATCTATCATGCTGGAGATTTGCATTTTTGGTTTTGGAGAGGGGAAGCACAGGCGTGGAATCAGGAAATGGAACGCCGCTATTATGAAGAAATTGATAAATTAAATGGAAGACATGCTAATATTGCATTTCTTGTATTAGATCCAAGACAGGAAAACGATTTTTATCTTGGTATCAATGAGTTTGTCAAACGAGTGGAGGTAGATCATATTATTCCAATGCATTGTTGGGGAGAATACTCCATCATTCAAAAGATGAAATTTCATTCTTGTGCTGTTGCTTATAAAGACCGAATTGCAGTAATTCAACAAGAAGGAGAGATATTGGAATGGAACAGTTAAATTTTTGGGATTATCTTCTCGATCAGAATAATATAGAAATAAAACAGTTATCCGAAACAGAGCGCTTGGATCAATCTGTACAGCCATTGCTGGAATGGTTTGAAGTATTTGCCAGAACGATGCCATGGAGATCCAATCCAGAGCCATATTGGGTTTGGATTTCTGAAATTATGTTGCAGCAGACACGAGTAGAAGCAGTCAGAGCTTATTTCGACCGATTTATTGCAGCGCTTCCCAATATAGAATCGTTGGCTAATATAGAAGATGAAAAGTTAATGAAACTTTGGGAAGGACTTGGATATTATTCTCGTGCCAGAAACTTAAAAAAAGCAGCCATTGTTTGTGTAGAACAGTATCATGGGGAATTGCCGAGAACATATGAAGAGTTGTTAAAACTTCCTGGAATTGGAAGTTATACGGCAGGAGCGATTGCTTCGATTGCCTATGAACAGGAAGTGCCTGCCGTGGATGGAAATGTATTGCGTGTAATTTCCCGTTTATTGGCATGGGAAGAGGATATTACAAAACAATCCGTAAAAAGAAAAATGGAAGCAGCATTACTGAAATTGATGAAACGGGTTCATCCCAATCCAAGAACATTTACTGCGGCGTTGATGGAATTGGGAGCATTGGTCTGTATTCCGAATGGAGCGCCATGCTGTATGGAATGTCCATGGAAGTCGATTTGTCTTGCAAGAATACAAAAGAAAGTTGAAAGAATTCCAGTCAAAAAGAAAAAAATAGTTCGGAAAATAGAAGAGAGAACGGTCTTTTTGATTCAAGATGGAGATTTAACTGCGATTAAGAAACGTCCTTCGACTGGATTATTGGCAGGCTTATACGAACTCCCTAATATAGAAGGATTTTATTCAGAACAAGAAGTAAAACGAATATGGGAAGAAAAATTAAAACTTCCATTAACTGTGGAGAGATTAAAGGATGGAAAGCATATTTTTTCTCATATCGAGTGGCATATGCAAGCCTATCGGGTTATTATTCCAAAAATTTTGGAACAAAATAAGTTATTAAGGGAACAAGAAGGGGAACTTTTTTTTGTTACACAAGAAGAGTTAAATACCAATTATGCATTGCCAAATGCATTTAAAACATGGAAAAAATAAAAAGATAACTTTATTATGCACAAAAAGTAGCGGTGATTTAGGTTACTTTTTGTGCATAAAATTTTATACAAATCTATCTCGATAAATTTGTCTAATAATTAATAAAAAAGAACTTTACAAGAATGTCGGAATATGATAAATTGATTATAACAAGAAAAAAAGATTAAAACAAAAATCATAGAATAAAAAAGAAAGGAACAGATTATATGGAGCGATCAATTGAAGTGAACTTAGATGATGGAAAATTATTATCGTCAATTGGGAGAGCTCTTTCCTCCGAAGTCAGAATTGAAATATTAAAACTTCTCAAAGAAAAGACGCTTAATATTAATGAGATTGCAGAACATCTTTCTATTCCGGCATCCTCTGCTGCTGCCCATGTCAAGGCTTTAGAAGAAGCTGGTTTAATCCATACCCATTTACAGCCAGCGGTAAGAGGTTCCATGAAAATTTGCAGTGTGGCAACGGAACAGTTGGTTGTAAATATGCAAACCAACATGACTTATGAATGGAAAACGGAAGTGATTTCTATGCCGATTGGACATTTTGTAGATTATAAAGTGGAGCCAACCTGTGGAATTGTAAGTGAAAAAACTAGAATTGGAGAAGAAGATGAGCCACGCTGTTTTTTTGAACCAAATCGAGTAGATGCACAATTGATTTGGTTTGGAAAAGGATATTTGGAATATCGCTTTCCAAATCATTTTCTGGCCAATGTAAAGGAAAAGGAACTAGAGCTTTCTATGGAACTTTGTTCAGAAGATCATGAATATAATATGGATTGTCCATCCGATATTACTGTTTGGATTAATGGAATCGAAGTTGCTACGTGGACATGCCCATCCGATTTTGGTGGAAGAAGAGGAAAATGGAATCCAGATTGGTGGCCAGATAAAAACACACAATATGGACAATTAAAAACATGGAAATTAACAGAAGATGGAAGCTATTTAGATAAAGAGAAGGTAAGCAATCAAACAATTAAAGACTATCATTTATTTTCAGAACCATATATTACTGTTCGAGTTGGAATTGCAGAAGATGCAGTTCACGTCGGAGGAATTAATCTATTTGGAGAATGTTTTGGGGATTATCATCAAAATATTTTAATGAAAATTAGTTATGAAAACTAAAAAATAAGCAATTTAGCAGCGAAACGGATTCCAACAATCCGGTTTGACAATAAAGAAAAGGAGTTAATAGTGATGAGAGAACAATTAATGAAGCAATTTGCAAAAATCTATGGAACTACAGAAGGGGCAGAATTTTATTTCTCTCCAGGTCGTGTGAATCTGATTGGAGAACATACAGACTATAATGGTGGTCATGTTTTCCCATGCGCTTTAACAATTGGTACTTATGCAATAGCGAGAAAAAATAACGATGGAGTTATGAGAATGTACTCTATGAATTTTGAAAAGTTTGGAGTACGTACCGTACCTGCTAAGGATTTTGTTTATAAAAAAGAAGATAATTGGTGTAACTATCCAAAGGGAGTAATGTGGGCATTTGAACAAAAAGGATACCATATTACATCTGGACTGGATTTATTGTTCTTTGGAAATATTCCAAACGGTTCAGGACTTTCCTCTTCCGCATCCATTGAAGTGGCAACTGGAGTCATTTTGAAAGAAACATTTGGATTTGATGTGGATATGATTCAAATTTCCTTAATCAGCCAAATGGCAGAAAACCAATTCAATGGTGTAAATTGTGGAATTATGGATCAGTTTGCAATTGCAATGGGGAAAAAAGATCATGCAATTTTCTTGGATACATCTGATTTAAGTTATGAATATGCACCAATTCGACTCGACAATGCCAAGATTGTAATTGCATGCAGTAATAAAAAGAGAGGACTTGCAGATTCTAAGTATAATGAAAGAAGAAGCCAATGTGAAACAGCACTTGCACAGCTTCAAACGGTTGTAGATATTAAGACGCTTGGTGATCTTACCGAAGAGAAATTTGAAGAAGTGAAAGATGCTATTACGGATCCAATTAATCGCAAGAGAGCAAAACATGCAGTTTATGAAAATCAGAGAACGATTCAAGCAGTGGATGCACTCTGCAATAATAATATTCAATTATTTGGTCAGTTAATGAATGCGTCACATGTTTCTTTGAGAGATGATTATGAAGTAACGGGAATCGAATTAGATACATTAGTAGAAGCAGCTTGGCAACAAGAAGGCGTGATTGGTTCTCGTATGACGGGTGCAGGATTTGGAGGATGTACCGTTAGTATTGTGGAAAACGATAAAATTGATGCTTTTATTGAAAATACAGGAAAGATTTATAAAGAGAAGATTGGATATGCAGCAGATTTCTATGTAGTGGAAATTGGGGATGGAGCTCATAAAGTAACAGAATAACAAGAAAGGAGAATTATAATGGATGTAAACGTAAGTGTTGCAAAGTTAGTAAAGTATGGTTTGGATTGCGGGCTGCTTCCAGTGGAGGAAAAGATTTATGCGACAAATCAGATTTTAGAAGTAATGCAGTTAGAAGAGTATGCAGAACCAGAACAAGAGTTAGGTGATGTGAACTTAGAAGAAACTTTAAAAGAACTGATGGATTATGCATATGAAACAGGCGTGCTGAAAGAAAATAGTGTTGTATACCGAGATCTGTTTGATACAAAACTGATGAATTGTCTTATGCCTCGTCCATCTCAAGTAATTCAAAAATTTAAAGAGAAATACAGCATTTCTCCAGAAGAAGCAACAGACTACTATTATAAATTAAGTCAAGACTCTGATTATATCCGCAGATACCGTGTATGTAAAGATATCAAATGGCTGACTGCAACAGAGTATGGGGATTTGGATGTTACAATCAATCTTTCTAAGCCAGAAAAAGATCCAAAAGCAATTGCAGCAGCGAAGTTAATGAAGCAGAGCGGTTATCCAAAATGTTTGCTTTGCAAAGAAAATGAAGGATATGCAGGAAGAGTGAATCATCCAGCCAGACAAAATCACCGTATTATTCCAATCACGATTAATGGAGCAGATTGGGGATTCCAGTATTCTCCATATGTATATTACAATGAGCACTGCATTGTATTTTGTGGAGAGCATGTACCAATGAAGATTGATAAGAGTACATTCCGCAAACTCTTCGATTTTGTAAAGCTGTTTCCTCATTATTTCTTAGGTTCCAATGCAGATTTGCCAATTGTAGGAGGATCTATTTTAACCCATGATCATTTCCAGGGAGGCCATTATGAATTTGCGATGGCAAAGGCTCCAATTGAAAAAACAATTTGCTTTGCTGGTTATGAAGATGTAGAGGCAGGTATTGTAAAGTGGCCAATGTCAGTCATTCGTATTCGTCATAAAGATGAAAATCGGTTAATTGAACTGGCAGATATGATTTTAAAGAGCTGGAGGGGTTATACCGACGAGGCAGCGTTTGTTTTTGCTGAAACAGATGGCCAGCCTCATAATACGATTACTCCAATTGCCAGAAAGAAAGGCGATACATATGAATTAGATTTAGTATTGCGTAATAATATTACAACAGAGGAACATCCACTTGGAGTATATCATCCACATGCAGAATTACATCATATTAAAAAGGAAAACATTGGTTTAATTGAAGTAATGGGATTGGCTGTTTTGCCAGCTCGTTTGAAAGATGAAATGAAACAGTTGGGTGAATATATTTTGGCTGGGAAAGACATTCGTTCCAATGAAACTCTGAAAAAACATGCTGATTGGGTAGATGAGTTTTTGCCACAATATGAAACGATCAATGCAGATACCATTGATGGCATTTTAAGAGATGAAATCGGAAAAGTATTTGCAAAAGTATTGGAACATGCTGGGGTCTATAAGAGAGATGAAGCAGGGCAAGAAGCATTTATGAGATTTATCAATCAAGTAAAATAAAGATTAAGAAATAAGCTCTTCCATTTTGATAGGTATCCAAACTTTTGGACATATATTACAAAATGGGAGAGCTTATTATTTTTGGAAAAAATTGGAACTAAGATTATGGACTAATTTTTCTGTTTTTTTCTTTTCATTGTAGATTATTTTTTGAAGATATTGTATTATAAATATGATACTTATAAAGCTAGAAAAAGTAATTGTGGGAAGACTATGAGATGAAGAAAAAATGGAGAAAAATACAAGAGAGTAAATATTTTTATACGGTGACCTGTCTTAGTTTTATTTTTTTATTAATGGGAGTATTAGTTTTCATACCCGATGGGAAAAATAAAGAAGCGTTTCAAAGCTTATGGGCTCAGGGAAGACAGGCAATGGAGCAAGAAAATTATGTTGTGGCAGTAGAAAAACTAGAGGAGGCTGTTTCGTATATCGGAAATACTGTGGGAGAACAAGAATTTGAACTTGTAAAAGAACTGGCAGAAACACAGGGAAAGGCAAATTTTCAGGAGGAAGCAGCAGAAACCTATACAAGATTATTGAATGCTGGAGAAAATACAGCAGAACTTTATATAAAACGTGGATTGTTATATGACCAAATGGGGGAATATTCAAAGGTGCTTGACGATTATCAAAATGCGGTAAGGGCAGACCCATATAACCAAAATGTATATGAAACAATTGCACAACAGTTAGAGGCACAACAACATGGGAATGAAGCAGAAGTTTTTCGAGAAACAGCAAGAAAATTTCTAGGTTCGTCTTAAGAAAATAAGTTAGAAATAGAAAAGTGAGGAATGATATGATTGAAATAAAAGAAGCAGAAGAAAGGGTCATTTTATTGGCTGTTTCAGAAACCAGCGGAGAGGATGCAAAACAGTCTTTGGATGAATTAGAAGAATTGGTTGATACGGCAGGAGGGAGCACATTAGCAAAAGTAATTCAGAATTTAGAGCATCAAAATCCTGCTACTTATATTGGAAAGGGAAAAATAGAGGAAGTAAAGGAGTTATTATCAGAGTTAGATGCAACAGGGGTTGTATGTGATGATGAGTTGTCTCCTGTTCAGCTTCGGAACTTGGAATCCATGTTAGAGACGAAAGTTATGGATCGTACTATGGTAATCCTAGATATTTTTGCAGCACATGCGATGACAAGCGAGGGAAAAATTCAAGTAGAACTTGCGCAGCTGCGGTACCGTGCAGCTCGTTTGGTTGGACTTCGCAATTCCCTTTCCCGTCTCGGCGGTGGGATTGGTACAAGAGGGCCTGGTGAGAAAAAGCTGGAAATAGATCGTCGATTGATTCATCAAAGAATTGGTCAATTGAAGCAAGAATTGGAAGCGGTGAAGAAACACCGAGAAGTGACAAGGCAGCGAAGAAGTAGAAACTATGTGCCTGTAGCTGCAATTGTCGGATACACAAACGCTGGAAAATCCACTCTTTTGAATCGACTGACTGGGGCCGATATTTTGGCAGAAGATAAATTATTTGCGACATTAGATCCAACGACTCGTATGATGAAATTAGATTCAGGAGAAGAAATTTTGCTAACCGATACGGTTGGTTTTATTCGAAAACTTCCCCACCATCTTATTGATGCATTTCGCAGTACGCTGGAAGAAGCAAAGTATTGTGATATTTTAATTCATGTCGTAGATGCATCCAATCCGATGATGGATACCCAAATGCATGTTGTCTATGATACATTGCGGGAGCTAGGAGTAGAAGATAAAATAGGAATTACCTTATTTAATAAACAAGATTGTTTGGAGCATCCAGCAGTATGCCGTGATTTTCAGGCAGATTATGTATTGCCAATTTCGGCAAAGACTGGCGATGGTTTGAATGACTTAAAACGATTATTGGAACAAATTTTAAGAGAACAAAAAATATATGTGCAGCAAACCTATTCTTATGCAGAGGCAGGAAAAATCCAGTTAATCCGAAAGTATGGACAGTTATTAGAAGAAAACTATACAGAAGATGGAATAAAAGTGACTGCTTTTATTCCTGCCGAATTTTTTCCTCTTATTAAAGCAGAGTCTTAATAAAATGAAAAACGTTCTAGTTTATATTCCAATATTGGAAGGATTTTAGTGATTTACCAAATTACTGGAAGAAAATATTGATAAATTTTTTGATAACACTTGAAAAAATCGCTAAAATAGTCTAACATAATACTAATACGAATATGCTAACGCAATAAAGCGATAAGATGCAGTCCCCTACTTTTTGTATAACAATACAAAAAGTTAGGGGGAAGTTTATTATGAAAGGCTTGGTGTAAAAGATGAAATTTCATATCGCATTGATTCCAGGAGATGGAATTGGTCCAGAGATTGTTAGAGAAGCCAGAAAGATTTTGGATAAAGTGGCAGAAAAATACGACCATAATTTTACATATGAAGAATTACTGATGGGAGGTTGTTCCATTGATGCATATGGAACATCGTTAACAGATGAAACATTGGAACGTGCAAAGGCAAGTGATTCCGTGTTGTTAGGAGCCGTTGGCGGTAATGTAGGAAACTCTCGTTGGTACGATATTGATCCAAAAGATCGTCCAGAAGCAGGTTTGCTAAAGATTCGCAAAGGATTGGAGCTATTTGCAAACATCCGTCCAGCGTATTTATATAAAGAATTGAAAGATGCATGTCCATTGCGTGCAGAGATTGCAGATGCAGGTTTTGATATGGTAATTATGAGAGAATTAACAGGAGGACTGTATTTTGGAGCACGCAGCACAGAAGTAGTGGATGGTGTGAGAAAAGCAACGGATACACTTGTATATGACGAGAGGGAAATTCGTCGTATTGCAATAAAAGCGTTTGAAATTGCGATGAAGAGAAGAAAGAATCTGATTAGTGTGGATAAAGCAAATGTATTAGACTCTTCTCGTCTTTGGAGAAGTGTCGTAAACGAAGTTGCAAAAGATTATCCAGAAGTAACGGTTACCCATATGCTGGTAGATAATTGTGCAATGCAGTTAGTAAAAGATCCTGGACAGTTTGATGTTGTTTTAACAGAGAATATGTTCGGTGATATTTTATCGGATGAAGCAAGTATGGTAACAGGTTCCATTGGTATGTTATCTTCTGCAAGTCTCGGAGCGACAAAACTAGGGCTATATGAGCCAAGTCATGGTTCTGCACCAGATATTGCAGGTCAAAACATTGCCAATCCAATTGCTACGATTTTATCAGCTGCAATGATGTTGCGTTATTCCTTTGATTTGGATAAGGAGGCAGTAGCAGTAGAACATGCAGTAGCAAAAGTATTGGAAGATGGATATCGTACTGTCGATATTATGTCAGATGGCTGTACTCAAGTTGGAACCATGGAAATGGGAGATTTGATTGCAGAGCGTATTGAATAAATAGAGAGAAAGTTTAGGAGGAATGAATTATGAGAAGTGACGCAGTAAAAAAAGGGATGCAGCAGGCTCCACATCGTTCTTTGTTTCATGCACTTGGATTTACAGAAGAAGAAATGAAAAAACCATTGATTGGTGTTGTAAGCTCCTATAATGAAATTGTTCCAGGACATATGAATTTGGATAAAATTGTAGAAGCAGTTAAAATGGGAGTTGCGATGGCTGGAGGAGTTCCAGTTGTGGTACCAGCAATTGCGGTATGTGACGGTATTGCAATGGGACATGTTGGAATGAAATACTCTCTTGTAACAAGGGATTTAATTGCAGATTCTACCGAAGCATTGGCTATGGCTCATCAGTTTGATGGATTGGTTATGGTTCCAAACTGTGATAAAAATGTACCAGGTCTTTTGATGGCAGCGGCCAGAGTGAATATTCCAACTGTTTTTGTAAGTGGCGGTCCAATGTTGGCAGGACATGTAAAGGGCTGTAAGACGAGTCTTTCTTCCATGTTTGAAGCAGTGGGGGCTTATGCAGCTGGAAACTTAACGGAAGAAGAAGTATTAGAATATGAAAATAAGACTTGCCCAACTTGTGGCTCTTGTTCTGGTATGTATACGGCGAATTCCATGAATTGTCTGACGGAAGTATTGGGTATGGGATTAAAAGGAAATGGTACAATTCCAGCCGTATATTCGGAACGTTTAAAACTTGCAAAACATGCGGGTATGCAAGTTATGAAATTAATAGAATTAAATATTTGTCCAAGAGATATTATGACAGAAAAGGCATTTTTAAATGCATTAACGGTGGATATGGCATTGGGATGTTCTACCAATAGTATGCTTCATCTTCCAGCAATTGCACATGAAGCAGGTGTAGAATTAAATGTAGATATTGCAAATGAAATTAGTAGTAAAACTCCAAATCTCTGTCATTTGGCACCAGCAGGTCATACATATATCGAAGAATTAAATGAGGCTGGCGGTGTGTATGCAGTTATGAATGAGCTAAATAAGAAAAACTTATTATACACAGATCTTATTACTGTAACAGGAAAAACGGTGGCAGAAAATATTAGGGGTTGTGTGAATAAGAACCCAGAAGTAATCCGACCAATCGAAAATCCATATAGCCAGACGGGTGGTATCGCAGTATTAAAAGGAAATTTGGCTCCAGATTCTGGTGTAGTAAAACGTTCCGCAGTTGCTCCAGAAATGATGGTACACGAAGGTCCTGCCAGAGTATTTGACTGTGAAGAAGATGCAATTGCAGCGATTAAAGGTGGAAAAATTGTGGCTGGAGATGTAGTGGTAATTCGTTATGAAGGACCAAAGGGGGGTCCTGGAATGAGAGAAATGCTCAATCCTACTTCCGCAATTGCAGGTATGGGACTTGGTTCAAGTGTTGCGTTGATTACCGATGGACGCTTTAGTGGCGCATCCAGAGGCGCAAGTATTGGACATGTTTCTCCAGAAGCAGCAGTTGGAGGACCAATTGCACTCGTAGAAGAGGGAGATATCATTCAGATTAATATTCCAGAAAACACATTAAATGTAGATATTTCAGATGAAGAAATGGAACGAAGAAGAGCAGCATGGACTCCAAGAGAACCAAAAATAACGACAGGATATTTAGCAAGATATGCTTCTATGGTAACTTCTGGAAATCGTGGCGCAATTTTAGAGATAAAAAAATAAAAAGGAGAGAATACTATGCAATTAACTGGTTCAGAAATTATTATTGAATGTCTGAAAGAGCAGGGAGTAGATACAGTATTTGGTTATCCAGGCGGTACTATTCTAAATGTATATGATGCATTATATAAGCATTCAGATGAGATTACTCATATCTTAACTTCTCATGAGCAAGGAGCAGCTCATGCAGCAGATGGATATGCACGTGCGACTGGAAAAGTTGGTGTTTGTATGGCAACCTCAGGCCCAGGAGCCACAAATCTTGTAACTGGAATTGCAACGGCCTATATGGATTCCATTCCAATTGTTGCAATTACTGCTAATGTAGCTGTGAGCTTGCTTGGAAAAGATACGTTCCAAGAAGTAGATATTGCAGGTATTACAATGCCAATTACAAAACATAATTATATTGTAAAAGATGTGACAAAATTAGCTGATACGATTCGTTCTGCATTCCGTATTGCAAAAGAAGGACGTCCAGGTCCAGTACTTGTAGATATAACGAAAGATGTTACTGCCAATAAAACAGAGTATACAAAAGTAATACCAGAACCAATTCGTCCAGTTACAAAAAATATGAAGGAAGAAGATCTGGAAAAAGCAGTGGACATGATTAAAAAGTCCCAAAAACCATTTGTGTTTGTAGGAGGCGGCGCCATTGCATCGGGAGCTTCAAAAGAATTGCGTGAGTTTGTTCATAAAATTAATGCTCCTGTTACCGATACATTGATGGGAAAAGGTGCATTTAATGGAGAAGATCCATTGTATTCTGGAATGCTTGGAATGCATGGAACGAAGGCATCCAACTTTGGTGTAACGAAGTGTGATTTACTTATTGCAGTAGGAGCAAGATTCAGTGACCGTGTTACTGGAAATGCGAAGAGATTTGCATACAATGCAAAAGTATTACAGATTGATGTTGATCCAGCAGAAATTAATAAAAATATACGAACAGATGCTTCTATTATTGGGGATGTAAAATGCGTACTGCAAGAATTAAATATGCGTTTAGAACCAATGGAACATAAGAAGTGGATTACAGAAGTAGAACAATTAAAGAGACGTTATCCATTGACTTATCATAAAGGTGAATTAACAGGTCCATATATTATGGAAAAGTTAAACGAGATTACAAAAGGAAATGCAATTATTGTAACAGAAGTAGGACAGCACCAAATGTGGGCAGCGCAATATTATAAGTATCAGACTCCAAGAAGTTTTATTAGTTCGGGCGGACTTGGAACGATGGGGTATGGACTCGGAGCGGCAATTGGTGCGAAGATGGGATGCAAAGATAAAACAGTAATTAATATTGCTGGAGATGGATGCTTCCGCATGAATATGAATGAGATTGCTACAGCAACTCGTTATAATATTCCAGTTATTCAGATTGTAGTAAATAACCATGTTTTAGGTATGGTACGTCAATGGCAGACATTATTCTATGGAAAACGTTATTCTCATACTGTATTGGAAGATCAGGTAGACTTTGTAAAGTTGGCGGAAGCAATGGGAGCAAAGGCATATCGTGTTACAAAATGTGAAGAATTTGAACCAGCAGTTCGTGAGGCGATTGAGTTAAATATTCCAGTTGTAATTGAATGCCAGATTGAAAAGGATGATAAGGTATTTCCAATGGTTGCTCCAGGTGCACCAATTGAAGAATGCTTTTCAGAAGAAGATTTATCAATAAAATAAACAAAAGATTTTATAATTACGGAGGAAAAAGAGTTATGTTTAGGCTTGTGAAAAGCTAGACATGGCTCTTTTCTCTCGAGAAAAAGCTTGCGATATAATTGCTTATGAGGTATAATCAATCGGATGCCTGGACTGATTTCTTGTAAATGAAAAAAGTGGGTAATTATTTTGTGATGTTAGGAGAATGGAGAGTTTAATATGGTATTCTCAAGTTTACTGTTTGTATTCGCTTTTCTTGCGATTAGTTTAATTGCGTATTTTTTTGCGTCTACAATCAAACAAAAAAATGTTGTACTATTGTTGTTTTCGCTTGTGTTTTATTCATGGGGCGGACCAAAATACTTAGTATTGTTAATTGGCTTAAGTTTTTGGAGCTGGTTTACTGCATGCCGTATTGCCGATGTTAGAACAAAGAGAGGAAAAAAGGTCTGGATGTTTTTAGAATGTTTTGGAGCATTATTAACACTTGGATTTTTTAAATATACGGGATTTTTCCTGACAAATTTGCAATATCTAACAGGTTTACCAAAAGAAATTCCTAATATTGTGCTCCCAATTGGGATTTCCTTTTATACATTCCAATTATTATCTTATGTAGTGGATGTATATCGAGAAGAAGTAGCAGTGCAGAGGCGATATTGGAAAGTATTACTTTATTGTAGTTTGTTCCATCAATGTATTGCTGGTCCAATTGTGCGTTATCAAACGGTGGCAGATGAAATTGAAAATCGATCGGTAACTGCTCATGATGTGGCGGAAGGAGTAAGACGATTTTGTGTTGGACTTGCAAAAAAGGCTGTTTTGGCGAATACATGTGCGAGTCTTGCAGATACTTTAATTGTAAGTGGTCAATTAGCAACTGCATCAATTGCTGGGCTTTGGATTGGAATGCTCTTTTATATGTTACAGATTTATTTGGATTTCTCTGCTTATTCCGATATGGCAATTGGGATGGGAAGAATGGTAGGTTTTCATTATTTAGAGAATTTCAACTATCCTTATATCGCTGTGTCAGTAAAAGATTTTTGGCGTCGGTGGCATATTTCTTTGAGTACATTTTTTCGGGATTACGTTTATATTCCTCTAGGAGGAAATCGAAAAGGAAGTCTTTGTACATTTCGGAACTTATTTATTGTATGGTTTTTAACGGGGATGTGGCATGGAGCAAGCTGGAATTATATTTTGTGGGGATTATTCTATTTTGTTTTTCTTGTGATAGAACGATTATTTTTAGGAAAACTATTAGATCGTATTCCAAAAATTTTTGGATGGATTTACACGATTTTGGTTGTGTACTTTGGATGGGTTATATTCCGATTTGAAAATATGCAGGAATTAATTACAGTGTTAAAAGGAATGTTTGATTTCTCAGGAAGAGAATGGATGAGTATGGATACTACACTATTAATTCAGAACAATATTTTCTTTTTCATTATTGCAGTAATTGCTGTTATGCCAATTGGAAAGATAATTCGTAAGAAATGGTACGCATCGGCAGAAGCAAAGATGCGATGTCCACACTTATTGTACTTTATTGATATGATTGTTCCAGCTGTGTTGTTATTATTATCAGTAATGGCATTGGTAGGAAATAGCTACAATCCATTTTTATATTTTCAATTTTAGAGGGAAAGCGGATGGAAAAAGAACGATTTTTAAAAAAGAAAAAAAAAGTTTCAAAAATTTATCATATAATTCAATGTGTTTTATTTTTTTGTATTTTGCTATGTGGATGTGTAGTAGGATTTCTTATGCCGCTTCGTCCAAAGGTGTCTGATTTGGAGAAAAGAACATTGACAGAATTCCCTAAATTTTCAAAGCAAGGGTTTTTGGACGGAAGCTATTTGAAAGATATGGATACCTGGTATGCAGATACATTTCCATTTAGAGATCAGTTGTTGGCTGTAAATTCCGATATACAAGAGTTATATGGACTTCGTGGACAGCAAATTCACGGAGGAGGCAATAATACAGGAGATGAAATTCCAACCGCAGCGATGACTACGGCAGAGTCAAAAGAACCAGAGACCACTGTAGTGGAGTCATCTTCAGCACAAACAACTACAGAGCAAACGGCTGCACCACAGGTTCATGGAAGCATTTATGTAGATGGAAAACAAGCATATGGTATTTATTATTTTAATCTAGATGCGGCAAACCTATTTATTGATACCGTAAATCGTATGGCAAATGGTTTAAAAGATCAGGCAACGGTTTATGCAATGATGATTCCAGACAATTCAGGAATTTTGCTTTCTGAAAGCAGACAAAAGGAAATTGGAGGCAGCGATCAAAGGGCAGCCATTGATTATTATTATAAATCCATGGATGACAAGGTAGTACCAGTACTGATTTTTGATGCGTTGTATGAACATAGAGAAGAAAAAATTTTCTTTGCAACGGACCATCATTGGACAGCACTGGGAGCTTATTATAGTTACCAGCAGTTTGCAAAAGCAAAAGATATAAAAGCACATGAATTAAATGAATATGAGAAAATGAGTTTTCCAAACTTTATTGGAAGTTATTATTCCAGTACACAAGCGAATGAATTAAAGAATAATCCAGAGACAGTGGATGCGTACATTCCATTGTCCACGAATCGAATGTCTATTACAGAGAAAAGTGGTAACCAATTAAATTGGCCAATTGTGAATGATGTTTCTTCTTATCAGCCTGGTAATAAATATAGCTGTTTTATTGGAGGAGATAACCCATATAGTGTAATTGATAATCCGAATATAAGTGATGGTTCTACTTGTCTTGTTATTAAAGAATCGTTTGGGAATGCATTTGTACCATTTTTAGTGGATCATTATCAGAAAGTGATCGTGGTGGATTATCGTTATTATAACGAGAATTTAATTCAGCTTGCGAAAGAAAATCATGTTACGGATGTAATATTTGCCAATAATATTGAAGCAATTTCAGGAAAAGAGAGTATGACAAAGCTAAATTCTATGGTACAGTAGGAAGTGTCCGTATATGACAGACAAAAGTCTTTCTAAGGCGTAAGTTTTACTGGACAAACAAAAGGTTCTATGCTATGATAAAGCATGGTAAGACAGCATCAATTTTTGTGTTTATCAAAGATGAACAATCGGATAAGAAATGTTGATAATTTGGATTACTATGCTGATCAGGAAAGGTTTGGTGGAGAGATGGAATTACTTTATAGAAGTACAAGAGGAGAAAAAAAGGCATATACTGCATCAGAAGCGGTGTTACAAGGACTGGCAAAAGACGGAGGATTATTTGTTCCAGATCAAATCCCGTTATTACAGCGTCCAATTTCTGAATTTGCGGGACTTTCTTACCAAGAAACAGCATACGAGGTAATGAAGCTGTTTTTAACAGATTATACGGAAGAAGAGTTGAAATATTGTATTCGTCATGCCTATGATGATAAATTTGATACAAAGGTGATTGCACCTTTAGTAAAAGAAGGAAATGCCTATTATTTAGAATTATTCCATGGTGCAACGATTGCATTTAAGGATATGGCGTTATCCATTCTTCCATATTTAATGGTAACTGCTGCTAAAAAAAATCATTGCAGCAATGAAATTGTAATTTTGACAGCAACGAGCGGAGATACAGGCAAAGCCGCATTGGCAGGTTTTGCAGATGTACCTGGAACGAAGATTATTGTATTCTATCCAAAGGGAGGCGTTTCTCCAATTCAGGAAAAACAAATGCTAACACAAAAGGGAGAGAATACATCGGTTGTAGGAATTCATGGTAATTTTGATGATGCACAAACGGGTGTGAAAACATTATTCAATGATAAAGAACTGGAAGAGCAGATGAATCAAGCAGGTTTTCAGTTTTCTTCTGCGAATTCAATTAATATTGGACGTTTGGTTCCGCAGGTTGTTTACTATGTGTATTCTTATGCACAGCTTTTGGCTTCTGGTGAGATTCAAGATGGGGAATCCATCAATGTGACCGTTCCAACGGGTAACTTTGGCAATATTTTAGCTGCTTATTATGCAAAACAGATGGGAGTGCCGATTCATAAATTAATTTGTGCATCGAACGACAATAAAGTACTGTATGATTTCTTTACAACAGGATGTTATGATAAAAACCGTGACTTTATTTTGACAACCTCTCCATCAATGGATATTTTAATTTCCAGTAATTTGGAACGTTTGATTTATAAAATTGCTGGGGCAGATGCAGAAAAAGATGCTGCTCTTATGAATGATTTGGCTCAGACGGGTAAATATGTCATTACAGATGAGATGAAGACAGAGTTAGCAGACTTTTATGGAAACTATGCAACAGAGGAAGAAACAGCAAATCAGATCAAAAAAATGTATGAAACCTATCATTATATTATGGATACGCATACCGCCGTGGCATCCTGTGTATATGACAAATATGTGAAAGACAGTGGGGATCATACAAAGACAGTGATCGCATCTACGGCGAGTCCATATAAGTTCACGAGAAGTGTTATGAATGCAATCGACCCATCTTATGATAAGAAGGGAGATTTTGAATTAGTGGATGAATTAAATCGTCTTTCCAATGTAGCAATTCCAAATGCGATCCAAGAAATTCGCACTGCTCCAATCTTACACAATAGGGTATGTGATAAGGAGCAAATGAAAGAAACCGTATGTGATATTCTAGGATTAAAGAAAGAATAATAAGAAAGAGAGTAATTGTGTTAATAATGCGATTACTCTTTTTTTATTTTTGGCATTAGTTGATAATGACAAATTCAGATTTCTTTTGCTTGAAAAAATATCGATTTTCACTTTATAATAAATGTATCAAAGGGATTTGATTGGCCAATCATACCTAATCCGAAGACGAAAAAAGAGAAGAGGTATGAATATGAAACAAAAAGTACAGTTATTTGGACGTTTCCTAAGTGGAATGGTAATGCCTAATATTGGTGCATTTATTGCTTGGGGATTGATTGCAGCGTTGTTTATTGAAGATGGATGGTTTCCGAATGCGGCAATTGCAGAGTTAGTAAGTCCAATGTCCAAAATGTTATTGCCGTTGTTGATTGCCTATACAGGTGGTACGATGGTAGCTGGACAAAGAGGCGGTGTAATCGGTGCAATCGCAACGATGGGAGCAATTGCAGCTGCTCCAAAAAATCCAATGTTTATTGGAGCCATGGTAATGGGCCCATTAGGCGGATGGGTGATTAAACAGTTTGATAAGTTAGTAGAAGGAAAAATTAAGGCTGGATTTGAAATGTTAGTCAATAATTTTTCTCTTGGTATTTTAGGTGGTATTTTAGCAATTTTAGCATTGTTTGTAGTAGGACCATTTGTTTCTATTATGAATGATGCAATGGCAGCAGGAGTACAGTTCTTTGTAGATAGAGGGTTGCTTCCACTGGCAAGTGTATTAATTGAGCCAGCGAAAGTATTATTCTTAAACAATGCATTAAATCATGGTATTTTCTCACCGATGGGATTAAAAGAAGTAGAAGAAGCATCGAAATCGATCTTTTTCTTATTGGAAGCAAATCCAGGACCAGGACTTGGAATTTTGTTGGCTTATTGTTTAGTTGGAAAAGGTTCTGCAAAGAGTTCTGCACCAGGTGCAGTAATTATTCACTTCTTTGGTGGAATTCATGAAATTTACTTCCCATACATATTGATGAATCCATTGTTGTTAGTCGCAGCAATTGCAGGTGGAGCAGCTGGAATCTTTACATTTAATTTATTAGATGCAGGTTTGGTATCTGCGGCATCTCCAGGAAGTATTATTTCTATTTTAGCATTAACGCCAAAGGGCGGTTATTTTGGAATTTTAGCAGGTGTAATTATAGCAGCAGTAGTAGCATTTTTAGTAGCAATGCCAATTATTCGGTTTGCTGGAAAGGATGAAGATTTAGAATCTGCCGCATCTCAGATGAAAGATATGAAGGCTCAGTCCAAAGGTCAGGCAACCGAAAAGAAAACAGCAGCAATTGCTGGAGAAATTCATAAAATTGTATTTGCATGTGATGCAGGTATGGGTTCCAGTGCAATGGGTGCAACTGTATTAAAGAAAAAGATAACCGATGCAGGGTTGACAGGAATTGATGTTATTCATTCTCCAGTATCTTCGATCCCAGCCGATGCACAAATCGTAGTAACACATAGAGATTTAGGACCAAGAGCTGCGGCAAGTAATCCAAATGCAAAATTAGTATTAATTACAAATTTCTTAGCTGCACCAGAATATGATCAGCTTGTACAGGAATTAAAAAATAATAAATAAATATTCGGAATAAATCTAGAAAACGTCGATACTGAATGCACAGTCTTTTAGTACCGACGTTTCCTAATAAAATAACAAAGCAGATGGGATAAATAAAGGAATACTTGTCTTTTGAGAAACAGGATGATATGATAAAAGAAAACGAGAGTGGTCGCAATGAAACAATGTATCGAACGGGTTGGTAAATTTTACAGTAGTATTATTTTAAAAAGTATAGGGTTATTTATTACATATGGAATACTATCCATTTTTTTTTCTACTGGAGGCTGGTTTGCTTTCTTAGGATTAGAAACAGTTGTGGAACAGTTCTATTCTATGGTAATCCCATTATTGATTGCTTATATGGCAGGAGAACGGGGTGGAGGAGTTGCTGGAGGATTAACTGCGGCAATTACATGTGTAGGATTCTTCCGTGCAGAAGGCAATTCTCATATGCTGGGAGTGTTATTCGTTGCACCAGTGGTGGGGATTGTTACGAAAAAAGGATTGGAGAAAATAAAAACTTACACTGCGGCAGGTTTTGAAATGCTTTTTTCCAATCTTTTTATCGCTATTGGGGGAGGATTATTATTTCTCATTACTTATTATTGGGTGAACCCCATTTTAGAACAAATTCAAACGATATTGACATGGATACTGGATCAGTTATTCCGTTATAATTTCATTCCATTTATGGGAATTTTTATTGAATCTGGAAAAGTAATGTTCTTGAACAATACGATTAATCATGGTCTGCTCGTTCCGCTTGGTATAGAACAAGTGCAGCAAATAGGAAGTTCCATCCTGTTTTTATTAGAAACAAATCCAGGGCCAGGGTTTGGAATTTTATTGGCTTATTTTCTTCTCAAAAGGGAAGAAAAGAGCAATCTGTTAATCAATATGGGAATTCAATTATTTGGAGGAATTCATGAATTATATTTTCCATATATATTGTCCAATTCTAAATTATTTTTAGCTGCAATTGCGGGAGGAATTGCAGGAAATTTCTGCTTTTTATTGTTTCCATCTGGATTGATTGCGCCTCCTTCCCCAGGAAGTATTCTAACGATTTTACTCTTATGTCCATCTCAGAATATACTGGGAACATTAATTGGAATGATCGTATCTGCAATGATAAGTTGTTTAACGGCGATAATTATTCTAAAAAAAGAGGATTATACAAGAAAAGCATTAGAAAATTTACCTGTTCAAAATAAATCGGCGGAGCAAAAAGAATCCGTTTCTATCCAGCAGAAAAAAGACATCAAGTCAAAATTGGTATTGGATCAGAAGAAAGAAATGATGAACAAAGACAATTGGTACAACTTAACAAGGGAAGAACAGGAAAAAGGGGCTATAAAATCGATGGTAAAGGAAAAATCGGTAAGGAAAGAGAAAAAGGTATACTTTGTATGTCAGGGAGGATTTGGTTCCAGTGCAATGGGAGCAGCAATTTTGCGAAAAAAATTAAAAAATTCAGGCTTGACAGGAATTCAAGTTTCCAATGTTGCAATTGATGAAATTCCAGAAGATGCAAATGTAATTTTTTGTCAAAAAGAAATTGAGCCAGTGATAAAAAAGAAAAATATTAATATAGAAGTACATTATCTGGAAAACCTATCCCAATCGTCAGAATATGAAAGTTGGATTTCAGAGTTAATGAAAGAAAGAAATGGTGAAAGCTAAAATAGAAAGGGGAGTATATAGTATGTTTACGCCAAGATTACAGCAAATTTTATTAATTTTGTTGGAGACAGAAGAAACCACATCCATTAAACGTCTTGCTGAACAGATCGGGGTCAGTAAACGTACGATACAAAGAGAATTAGAATATATGGATGGAGCTTTACGTCCCTATTCGATTGTATTTCAATCAAAAACTGGTACTGGAGTATGGCTGGATGGAGCGAAGGAAGAAAAAGAAAGATTGCTGGAAGATTTAAGAGAAATGGACAGTATTGATACTGGGGACAAATCGCAGAGAAGAAAACGATTAATTTTAGAGATGCTAAAAGATCGGACTGCCAAAAAACTTTATTATTACAGCATGATGTTTGGAGTGAGCGAAGCTACAATTAGTTCCGATATGGATGCAATTGAAAAATGGTTTGAACGCTTTCATCTTCAAATATTGAGAAAACAAGGATATGGGGTTAGCATAGAAGGGAGCGAAAAAGATTATCGGCGTGCAATGCGTTCCTTTATTGATCAAAATATGGATACGGAAATGATCCGAGATTTCTATGAAGATAGGGAAAACTCACTACTTCAATTGATTAATAAGAAGAATGAGAATACGATGTACCGAATCTTGGACAAAAATATTTTGAAAAGGGTTTTAACTTGTATTGTTCGTATGAAAAATTCTAATATTAGCTGCTTAACCGAAGATTCTTATATTGGATTAATTTTGCATATTACAATTGCAATTAATCGTATTTTAAAACAGGAAATTATTGAAGAAAATGAAGCACTTTTAAGCCAAATCAAGAAAGACGAAGAATATGAAGACGCTTGTTTAATTAGTAGGGCATTGGAAGAGGAATTTGAAATTGAAATTCCTCTTATTGAAACAGCGTATATTTGGTTACATTTAAAAGGAGCAAAACGACAATATGTAAAGGAAAATTCCTCTGAGCAAGATCAATTAAATTCACTTGTAAATGAATTGATTGATGCCTATGATCCAAATATTGCATACCTATTGAAACAGGATGATGAGTTTATTCGGGGGCTTCTGGCACATATGGAACCGACATTGATCCGTCTCAAAAATGGAATGAATATTACAAATCCATTATTGGATCAAATTAAACAGGACTATGCGGTCATTTATCAAAATTGTCAACGAATTGCAGTCATTCTTCAAAACTATGTTGGATGCGAAATTCCAGATGCAGAAATCGGCTTTTTAGCCATTCATTTTGGGGCTGCAATTGTTCGTATGGAAAATCAGCAAGAACAGAAGCGAAAGGTATGGATTGGAGTAGTTTGTGCGAGTGGAATTGGAATTTCACGTTTGATGTGTACAAAGCTTGCGAAAGTATTTCGAGATAGAGTGGAAATTACACCGTATGGAAAAGAAAATATTACACCATTTATTGAAAATAAGACAGATTTCTTTCTCTCCAGTCTTCCAATGGAATTGGAGGGAGTCGATATTTTGGAGGTAAGTCCACTTTTATTAGAAGAAGATATTGAGGCGATTGAAGAAAAAGTAAGTTA
Organism: Candidatus Fimimorpha faecalis; assembly: GCA_018712075.1. Lineage (GTDB taxonomy): Bacteria > Bacillota > Clostridia > Lachnospirales > Lachnospiraceae > Fimimorpha > Fimimorpha faecalis. The sequence goes on along the minus strand of DVHN01000101.1, from coordinate 37,368 downwards.
TTATGAAAGAATTCCAAAAGTAAAACAGGAAGAGGTGTTTACAAGGCAATTGGAACAAATAAATTATTTGGCGGTACAAATTAAGAGAATTTTAAAAGAAATGTTTTGTATGAAAGTAGATCCGTATATTGGATTTGAAGAGCTGTTAGTAGCCATGACCGAAAAGCTTACCAATTATCCTCAGCGTAGGTATCAAATTCAGGAAGATGTTACTGCTCGAGAACATATGGCAACGCAAGTATTTCCAGAATTGGAATTTGCCTTGCTGCATACGAAAACGAAGGGAACGGTAAATCCAAGTATTTCATTTTGCTTTACAAAAACATTAGAACCATTTCAAGATCCTTACTTTAAAGAGATTCGAGTCGTAATTTTAATGTTAATGCCAGAAGATGAGCATTCCAAAATAAATTCAGATATGCTAGGATTTTTAACGAGCAGCCTTGTGGAAGATGAAAATCTGATAGACACGATTTTTGAAGGACAGGAAGGAGCGATTCGCTCCGAATTATCTCGATGTCTGAAATCTTATTTTAATCAGTTTTTGGAGCAGACATCATAATAATTAAAGAAGATATCAGAAAATATAGAATCGGTAGAGGGATAGCTGTGATTTTATACGAAATCACAACTGTCCCTAAATTTTTTTTGTAAATATATAGCAAAAATTACAAATTCATTATTGGAAAATAAGAAAATTTATGATAAAATATAAAAAATATTATTTTTAAAGTCGGGTGGTGTAATTGAAACGTGTGGTTATAAGAAAAAACATAACTATTGGTGTTTTAATTTTGTTTTTTAATATGTTGTTATGCATTGGATGTAGTAAGTCTAATATCGCAACATCCAATGTTTCCACTGATTTACCTGAAATAAATAAAACAGCCATCGCAACAGCTATCAAACAAAGTGCTATGGAAGATGGTGGATATCGATTTGCAAATGCTGAGTTTAAATCGCAGTTTAGTGTTTATGCTACATATTATATAAGAATGGCAAAAGAATACGCTGGTTGGTCACAGCCTCCAATCTCTCAAGAAACAAAAAGTGAGATTGAAGAAACGTTTTTAAACTCTTCGGATATGGACCTCACAGATGTTTTTTGCGCAGTTTCTTTATTGGGCAATAGCCCAAATTTGTCGGATGAAACAAAAGAAAGGATTTCCTCTTACTTGGATTCACTTTACGACAGTGATTTAAAATGTTACGCATTGTTTTATAACGGTAAGAGTAATGAATATACATTCAATATATATGCAAATTATTTAGCATATCATATTGCACGTTCACTAAATATAGAGATAAAACCTATTGATGATTGGCTGAAAAGAGCTGTACAAGAAATTTTTGTTTCGGGTAATATAATTACGGATAATTCCAGTGCGTATTCTATGTTTTTTGAATTGGCAAAAGAATACAATATAGAAGTGCCAGAAACATCTATAGCTGCGATTATCCAAATGTTTGAAGATACTTTGAACGATGCAGAAAAACTGGAGAAAGTTATTTATGTACCAGTATTCTTAATGGATTATTTAGATTTTGCAAGATTTGCGGGGTATGACAGTTCAAAAAATTATGAGAAAATTATACTTGTATTATGTGACGAAAATGGTGTAAAGGAAGATGCGTTTTTTCAATACGATTCATATGGTTTGTATGCAACGATTTATGCTTTAAAACTTGCAAATTATGATTTTGAAACTTGCATTCATTTTAGAAATGTATTTGATGAGTTTGATTCTTTTTTGTTAAGCGAAGATTTATATCTGTCTCCAAGATATGCGAACTCGGATCTTGGAAATACTTATTATGCAGATGCTCTAATTCATAAATTGGGCATAGAATCAAATACTATTAGCAAATATTGTATAGAGAATAAAGAGCAGATTCTGGATGGTAATGTATTTTATGTAGGAAATATATACCGTTATCTTGAATTGTTGCAAAGAAATAATTTATTAGATATTGTAGATAAGGAACGTGAAGAAATTATACAAAAGTTCTCTTCTGGCATCGAGGTTTTCGGTGACGTATCAGCCAATAATGTGAATTTACTTGATATTAATAGTTGTATAAAAGGTTTGAGGATTTTGGGTGAGAATCCGCAAATTTCTGGAGAATACTATGATAATGTAATAAAAAATTTTTCTACAAGTTCTAATAGCTCTAATATTCAACAAGAGGCATATGATTTAGCTAAATTGATTGAGTTTATTTGTTTAGTGTCTCCTGATAAAACAAATGATTTACAAGAATATTGCCGCCGATTAGAAATGATGATCATTCAATTGTCATCTAGAGAAGTGAGTTATAAAATAATGTTGCAGAATATGGCACTCAGTGTTTTTGAACAGAGTAACTATACGGTTACATCAGAATTTAAACAAGTAGTAATAAGAACTTTGAGTCAATCACAAGATGAAAGCGGTCTATTTAAAGGGGGAGATTCCAATGATGATATTGTAAATTTTAATAATACCTATGATGCAATTGTTTTATACGAAAGTATTATTTGAAATACTATGTCTGATTATTTTTACATTTCAAAGGGACAGTTGTGATTTTATACGAAATCACAACTGTCCCTAAATTTTTTCAAAAAAGAGAAAAGGTGGAATGGTAAGTTTAAGTGTTAGAAATTAAGAAATGTCACTATTGGATGGTGTCAAAGAAGAGGTTTGTTTTGCTTGAAAATACAAGTGTTTTGACCTTATAATAATGACATAAGGAACAGGAAAATAAAAAAAGAAAGAAAAGAGGAATGATTTATGTTTTTTAAAAAATCAACAAAGAAACTTCCATTATTATTAAAAGAAAATATTAGAACAAACTGTAAGAGAATGCAGAAAAATGATGTAATTCGTGCTGTTGGACAGATATTAGTAGATAGTGGATATGTAAAACCAGATTATGTGGATGCAATGATTGAAAGAGAGAAAACATTTGCTACGAATATTGGAAATGGAATTGCACTTCCACATGGCGTAGAAGAAGCAAAAAAAGAAATTAAAGCTTCTGGAATTGCAGTTATGATTTTCCCAGATGGGACGGATTGGGATGGCGAAGATGTAAAATTAGTTATCGGAATTGCAGGAACAGGAGATGATCATCTGGCCATCTTATCCAATATTGCAATTAAGATGAGCACTCCAGAAGCTGTAGACCAGTTGGTTGAGAGTAGTGTGGACGAAATTTATGATACATTAAAAGGAGTGGAATAGGAATGATTGTAACAGTAACAATGAATCCTGCAATTGATAAAACAGTGGATATTGAACGGATGGAACGTGGCGGTTTAAATCGAATCAAAAGAGTTGTTTTAGATGCAGGCGGAAAAGGAATTAATGTATCAAAAACAATTAAAGAATTGGGATTGGATACAATTGCAACTGGCTTTATCGGAGGAACGGCAGGAGAAGTAATTGAAAAAGTTTTAAAAGAGTATGGAATTCCTACTGATTTTGTAGTAGTAGACGGGGAAACGAGAACGAATATGAAAGTGGTAGAAGCTGCTGGAGAAGTAACCGAACTAAATGAGCCAGGACCAATTGTTAGTGAGGAAAAGATTAATGAATTAATTCAAAAACTAGAACATTACGCAAGTGAAGATACACTCTTTGTTTTGGCAGGAAGTATTCCATCTGGTATGGATAAGACAATTTATAAAAAAATGATTGAAACCGTACATAAAAAAGGAGCAAAAGTATTTTTAGATGCAGATGGAGAGTTATTTGTAAATTCGTTGGAAGCCAAACCAGATATGATTAAACCAAACCGTGCAGAATTGGAAGAATTATTCCAACTGGATTATCGTGCAAGCGAGCAAGAAATTATTTCAATGGCACAGAAATTAATTAAAAAGGGAATTCCATTTGTGGCGGTTTCTCTTGGACAGATGGGAGCGTTATTTGTAACGGAAGATCGTGTAATTCGCTGTGCAGGACTTTCCGTAAAAGCACATTCTACCGTAGGTGCAGGAGATGCGATGGTAGCTGCATTATCGTATGGATGGGATAAGAAAATGAGCTTGGAAGAGCGAGTGAAAATGGGAATTGCGGTTTCGGCAGGAGCTGTAACAACAATTGGAACAAAGCCGCCAACAAGAGAATTGGTGGATGAGTTATATAAAAAGGTAACATTAGAAGTTTTATAATATAGGTTAAAATTAGAGGGTAGTAAACATATCACAAATTAGATTCATTAGGAGGTAAAAATAATGAAAACAAAAGCAGTTAGAATGTATGGAATGGATGATTTACGTTTAGAAGAGTTTGAATTGCCAGAAATAAAAGAGGATGAGATTTTAGTAAAGGTAATGAGTGACAGTATTTGTATGTCAACTTATAAATTAGTAAAACAAGGCAAGAAACATAAACGTGCACCTCAAAATATAGATACAAATCCAATTATTGTTGGACATGAATTTTCTGGAGATATTGTTCAAGTTGGAGCAAAGTGGAAGGATCAGTTTAAAGTTGGTCAGAAGTTTGCATTGCAGCCAGCTTTAAATTATAAGGGTAGTTTAGCATCTCCAGGATATTCCTATGAATTTTTCGGCGGAGCTTGTACTTATTGTGTAATTCCTCATGAAGTAATGGAATTGGGCTGCTTATTAAATTATGATGGAGAAGCCTATTTCCAGGCATCTCTTGGAGAACCAATGAGCTGTATTATCGGTGGATATCATGCAAATTATCATACAAATAAAAAGAATTACAACCATGCAATGGGAACAAAAGAAGGCGGAAATATTTTAATTATGGGCGGCTGTGGCCCAATGGGATTGGGTGCAGTTAGCTACGGAATTCAGTTTGAAAATAAGCCAAAACGAATTGTTGTAACGGATGTAAGCGATGATAAGATTGCACGTGCAAAAGAAGTAATTCCAGAAGAACATGCAAAAGAAAATGGCGTAGAACTTTATTATGTCAATACTGCAAAGATGCAAGATCCAATTGCAGAATTGATGGAAATTACAGAAGGTCATGGATACGATGATGTATTTGTTTATGTACCAATTCGTCAAGTTGCGGAAATGGCAGATCAATTATTAGCATTTGACGGATGTATGAACTTCTTTGCAGGACCTACGGATAATCAATTTAAAGCAGATATTAACCTTTATAATGTACATTATACAAGTACACATATTTTAGGAACAACGGGTGGAAATACAGATGATTTAATTGAAGCAAATACCTTGGCAGCCAAAGGTGCAATTGAACCGGCAGTTATGGTTACCCATGTAGGAGGAATTGACAGTATTGCAGAAGCAACTAAAAATCTTCCAAGTATTCCAGGTGGAAAGAAGTTGACCTATACACAGTTTAATATGCCATTAACTGCATTGGATGATTTTGAAGAACTTGGAAAGACAGATCCTTTATTTAAGAAACTGTCAGATTGTTGTAAAGCTCATAAGGGTCTCTGGAATGTAGAAGCAGAAAAGATTTTGTTTGAACATTTTGGAGTAAAATAATCTTGAGATTTTGGAAAAAAACCGATACAATAGAAGAAACTGCCTGGAATGATTAGGAAGAAAGGGGAAGTATTATGGTATCCAAAGTTGTATCGGTTAGGGATGAGATGGGAATTCATGCTCGTCCTGCGGCAAAGCTGACACGGATCGCTTCTCAATGTAATTCAAAAATTACATTAATTGCAAATGGAAAGGAAATTGATCCAAGAGCGGTATTAGATTTGATGTCAGCATCCATTAAATATATGGATAAAATACAGATTGTTTGTGACGGAATTACAGAAAAAGAAGATTTAGAAAAATTAATTCAATTTTTTGAAACAATGTAAAATATTATAATGACAGCTCACCTTCTCTGGCGGATAAATTCATGATCTGCTGGAGAAGATAAGATTATCGTGGTGTAGACATTTGTAAGTCTTGAAAGAAACAGGTAGCATGGAGAAAGAACTGTGTTACCTGTTTTTTTATACTGTAAAACGACTGTTGCTAATTGGTATCCTAATCTATTAAAAAGTTAAACAACTGCAATTAAATAATATAGTTGCATTAAAAAAACTTCCATAGTATAGTATAAAGTGAAGAGATTTATCAAATGCAAAAAGATTCAGAGAAGTATTATGTCGGCTGGAGCTGACCTGAATCCTGCGCCAAGATTCGCTTGCGAGTCTTGAATAACGGAATATTTTTATAGAGTAATCATAGAGATTTAGGAAAGGAGAGGGAAAATGATGCATAAGAAGAAAGAATGGATTTGCTTATTTATTATCATTATGGCAGTGATTCTTGTTTGTTCTTCAACGAAAAGTAAAGTAGTAATGGCACAGGTTGAACCATCTGGTGAAACAGCAGTAATGCAGCCAACTTCGGAGGGAATGGAATCAACTTCAGGAGGACTTGAGCCAACTTCGGAAGGAACGGAATCAACGCCAGAATTAAGCACTTGGGAAGAACCGCAAAGGAGTTTAGAGGAAGTTTTTGATTTAGAAAAATCCAGAGTGGCTGCTACAGGGGTAAATCGCAGAGCGCCGTTTTATATTGCGTTGCAATTGAAGGAGGAATTTTGTGATTGGGTTGTAACAGCATTGAATTATCAAAGTACGATACAACCTTCAGAGAGTTTTTTGGTAGATATGAATATGCAGCAGCCTGGACTTTATATAGGAGAGCGTGTTACAACGGATGAGATGGCAGCGGGACAATGGAAGCTGCAAGAGGTTTGGGTAATGAGTCCAAGAAGGGTAGTTTTCTGTATTAGTCGTACTTCCCAAGAAGAAGCCTTTTCCAAGTTTGATTTTTCCTTGGTAGAGAACCCAGTCGTACAGGAGACGGGTACGGAGGAAGGAAGTCAGCCCTCACAGCCAGTTAATCCTACATCGGCTGCCGATCCGCTGCCAGCGGCTTCGCAGCCAGCAGTTCCAGCTCAAACAGTAGCATCCCAGGAAATTGCATCTCAAGCAGAAAACCCTGTACTAGTTTTGCAACAGACTATGCCAGCAGAGGTAACTTCTATGGAACAACATCAAGTACAAATAGCTGTGGAGAATTCAGAAGCGGCTAAATCGGCTCAAATTTTAGCTGCTGCAAAGCCGTCACAGGAAACAAAGCAAAGTGAGCTAGAAACAGAAGAAGAAACAACAGAGTCAGAAAAACAATCGACAAAGCAATGGAAAGAACAAGAAAGTCTAGAAAATACAGAAGCCAAAACAAATGTTCAAAATGAATGGAGCTTTTGGGTTTTAATTGTTGTATTTGCAGGAGCAGGAATTGTTCTTATATACATACAAAATAGAAAACAGTGAACATAAAAGACACATAATTTGTTCAAAGTTTTTTACGCGATAAAACACAATTTTATCACAAATGATTGATAAACTGTAGGCACAAAAGGATGAAAGAATCATCCGATGTAAATTTTAACCTTATAGATTAGATTCATACAGTGAGGAGATCAACCACACTGTTTGTAAATGAGGAGGAATTATTATGTCAGATCAGTTCAATGGTTATAATGATAATGAAGAATTTAACAATACACAATCAAATGAACAGCAGCCATCCGAGTATTCTTACAATCAGGTAAATAATAATGAATCTTCAAGCGAAGAAAATAACTCGGAGTCACAGGGAAGTGTTTACCGTTATACTCATGTATCAAGAGAGGATTATTCCAATTCTACACAAGATGATACATCCACTGGAGATACATATCAGGAAACATCCTTTTATAATGGAACATCGAATCAAAACTCGAATGACTATTATCAAGAGGCATCCCCATCCAATGTGCCAGTAAAAAGAAAGAAAAACAAAAGAAAAAAAGATCATAGCAAAATGAAAAGGGTAGCAGCAGTTGCTGCGGCAGGTCTTGTTGTGGTTGGTGCAGCAGTGGGCGGAGCCTTTGCTGGAATTCAGTACATGAAAAATAATTTTGTAACAAAAGATCAAGTTGCCACAACGACAAATAATCAGGTAGTATTGACAAAGAGTGGTGATACTGCTGCCGATACTGCTTCTGCTTCTGATAGTGGACTGAAAGTTCTGGATGTTTCTGGTATCGTTCAACAAGTAAAGCCAAGTATCGTTGCAATTACAAATACGTTGGAATATACAACAGAAATTAGTAACGATCCACTAAGTCAGTTCTTTGGTGCTGGTCAATCGCAAACACAGACACAAGAAGCACAGGCATATGGTTCAGGTGTGATTGTCGGAAAAACGGATGAGGCGCTTTTGATTGTTACAAACAACCATGTAACAGCAGCAGATAGTGGTGAAGAAAGCAGCGGATTAAGGTTTTATACTTATAGTGCAACTTCCAAAAACATTTCTGTAGAGTTTAATGATGGTACAACAGCAGATGCAATTGTACAGGGTACCGATGAAGCAATGGATTTAGCAGTTATTCAAGTTCCATTGGAAAATATTCAAGAAGGTACATTGAATAATATTGCAGTTGCGACAATCGGAAATTCCGATGCATGTCAAGAAGGAAATGGTGTTATTGCAATTGGTAATGCACTTGGAGAAGGAACATCTACGACAGTAGGATATATTAGTGCATTGAATCGTAAAGTTACGATTGATGGATATGAGAGAACATTGCTTCAGACAGATGCAGCAATTAATCCAGGTAACAGCGGCGGCGGATTATTTAATACAAATGGCGAATTAATTGGTATCAATTCAGCTAAGTATAGCGCCGAGGAAGTAGAAGGAGTTGGCTATGCAATTCCAATTACCTCTGCGGAAGAGATTATTACAAAATTGATGAATCAAGAAGTAAGAACAGAAGTAGCAGAAGAGAAGAGAGGATATCTTGGAGTTACAGTAATTGATATATCCGATACTTATGTTCAAAACAATAATTATCCAAAGGGTGCTTCAATTCAGCAAATTACAGAAGGATCACCAGCAGATCAGGCAGGATTAAACATCTATGATATTATTACAGCAGTAAATGGAAACTCAGTAGATGGTAAAAATGCACTTCGGTCAGAATTAAACTATTATGAAGTTGGTGAGACAGTAGAATTGACCGTTCAGCATCCAAGCGGAAATGGATTTGAAGAAAGAACGGTTTCCGTAACGTTGGCTTCTAAAGATAGTGTAACTGTTCAAGAAGATCAAACACAGGCAAGTGAATAATATAAAATTATCGGTGAGATAAGCGTTAGAAAGGGCAGCCATATTAAGTATATAACTTAATATGACTGCCCTTTCATAGATTTGGTTTAATATATTGTATCATAGAAGCTGCATTGTGACGTCGAGAATTTTCTTTGGAAGAAAACTTTACAATTCCGAGGACGGTACCAAAGCAAATGTAATCTGATAATTGCTGATTTTCTAATGTCTTACAAGCTGGCAGCAATGGCAATAATTGTTCTTGATTTCTTTGAACTTCATATCTGCGTATATAACCGATATTATGATGAATAAAAATTGCAGTTTCACCATTATGAGGGAAACGCTTTTCGATTGCTAAAATATCTCCTTTAAAATAAATAGGAGACAGCGAATCGGTATTAATATAAATACAAAAATCAGCATTAGGAAAACTATTGGATGGGATTTCAATTGTTTGAATATGAAAACTATCATAGAGAAATCCATCTCCTAAATTGTTGGAAGATACAATACAAGAAATAAGGCGATTGGAAGATGATATTTGATGACGGTCAGATACTTCAATATCTGTAATTGCCTGAACGAGTTTGCGACCATGTTGATCTAATTTTTTCCAAGCAGAAAGGAACTCCATTTCCTCTGTACTGTTAAGCTTATGCCCGATTAGTTCATCAATGCTACATTGCATTGCGTCAGCTAGACGAATGATTGTTTGAATTCCTGGATTTCTAGTTTTACCACTTCGAATTGATTTAATTGTATCTTCTGGAATATTGGATTCATCTGCTAATTCAGAGATTGTTAACTTGCGTAGTTTCATCATATTGCGTAATCCAGTAGAAACATCAGTCATCGTGAGAAACCTCCTTTCAAAAAAGTAAAATAAATATCATTTGCATCGGTAGAAAAAATAGATATTTTATAAAAGAATGTATATTATCATTATAATAGGAAATTTTGCTGATTTCAATAGAAAAGTGTATAATTTTACATGAAATTTTTTTGAAAAGTGTATAATTTTCACTTTTCAATTGAGAAAAAATGTTTTATACTGTATTCAAACAGAAAAAAAGGACTAGCTTGCTTCTCCTGATTCTCTTGTTGATGTAAACTTGTAGCCCAACACAGTAAAAGGAGGTGGGCCTATGTCGTTATTAGAAACATATATTAAAACACAGCCAGAATTTTCAAGAGATGAAATAGAAAAAGCAGTGTCACTAATTAATAAATTCAGTGGATATGGATTTATCAGTGAAGATGAAAGAACATCTTATATGAAGCTAGTGGAAAGGAAGAGAAAAGAGTAGTGCATCCAAAGAAGAACAGATTTCAAAAGAAAAACCGTTTTTAAAAGGAACTGTAACGTAGATTTTCGTACAGTTCCTTTTATAATTGCATCGCTGAAAAAGAAGCTCCAATGGAGGTTCTTTTTGTTTTGTGTAAAAGCTTTAGAGAAGATTAGGAAATAGTTAATAAAATATTTACTTGTCTATTTTAATATTTTCTCGTATAATAATAAAGTGATTTTTCCATGGGGAAAAGTTAACTGCCATATTATCCTAACAAAGCTTACACGATTTCAAAGTGAAGCAGGCATGAAAGTTAAAAAAAAGAGAGAGGATCGTTATGTCAGATACAAATAATAAAGATACCAATAATAAAAATACAAATCAGGAAGAATACGAAAAAGTTTGTTATATATGCAGAAGGCCAGAAAGTAAAGCTGGAAAAATGATTACAATGCCAGGCACCAATATGTGTATTTGTAATGATTGTATGCAAAAAGCGTTTGATCAAATGAGTACAAGTGGATTTCCATATAATAATATGATGACAATGGTTCCTCCTGCAAATATGAATCTAGATGATATGATGAATCAGATTCCGCAAAGACAGAGAGTAAAGAAAAAAAATCCAAAGAAAGCAGAGGCGGTATTTGATATAAAAGCAATTCCCGCTCCACATAAAATTAATGCACAATTGAATGAATTTGTTGTGGGACAGGATTATGCAAAGAAAGTTATTTCGGTAGGGGTGTACAATCATTATAAACGAATTGCTGCGGGTAATACGGATGACATTGAGATTGAAAAATCGAATATGTTGATGATTGGACCTACGGGAAGTGGTAAGACATATCTTGTTCGTACTTTAGCGAAACTGTTGGATGTGCCGCTTGCGATTGCAGATGCCACATCGCTGACAGAAGCTGGTTACATTGGTGATGATATCGAAAGCGTAGTAACAAAACTATTGGCAGCCGCAGGGAATGATGTGGAGAAAGCCGAACGAGGAATTATTTTTATTGATGAGATTGATAAATTGGCGAAAAAACGCAATACAACAAATCGTGATGTAAGTGGAGAATCGGTACAGCAGGGATTATTAAAGCTGTTAGAAGGTGCAGAAGTGGAAGTTCCAGTTGGAGCAAATAGCAAAAATGCAATGGTTCCACTAGAGACAGTGAATACAAAGAATATTTTATTTATTTGCGGCGGAGCATTTCCAGACTTAGAGGAAATTATTAAGGAACGTTTAAATAAGAAATCTTCCATGGGATTTCAGGCAGACTTGAAAGATAAGTATGATAATGATAAAAACATACTCCGTCAAGTGCAGATTGAAGATTTGCGTGCATTTGGCATGATTCCAGAATTTATTGGACGTTTGCCAATTATTTTTACACTGGATGCTTTAGATAAAAATATGCTTGTAAAAGTATTAAAAGAGCCAAGAAATGCTATTTTAAAACAGTATCAAAAACTTTTGGCGCTCGATGAAGTTGATTTACGATTTGATGATGATGCATTGGAAGCGATTGCAGAAAAGGCATTGAAAAAGAATACGGGAGCTAGAGCATTACGTGCGATCATAGAAGATTTCATGTTAGATATTATGTATGAGATTCCAAAAGATGATTCAATTGGAAGAGTTACGATCACGAGGGAATATATCGAAAATACAGGAGGGCCTCGTATCGAAATGAGAGGTTGATAACAGAATTTTCACAATTACAGATGAAAAAAGATAATGGAATCTCTTGATTTTTATAATAACTGTCTTTATAATGAGTAGTTGATGAAGTAGGATTATTCTGCTTCATAAGCAAAAAGCAAAGCGGCCTAAAAAGACCGCTTTATTGTCATAAGAGATGGAGGAAAAAGTGGATAACCAAAATCAAAACAATAATAATGGACAGAAAACACCTAAAAATTCCCAAGTTATTGTAGCATTGGTGATTGTAGGAATTATTACCTTCATGGTAATTATGGGATTAAACCAGTTTATTTCCAGCAAAACAACAAGAAAAATTCCATATAGTGAGTTTTTGGAACAATTGAATAATGGAAATGTAGAAGAGGTAGTGATTCAAACTTCACGTATTGTTATAACATTAAAAAATGGCGGTTTGATTCGATACTATACACCATATACAAATGAAGATAGTAAACTTGTAGATCGTTTGGATGCAGCAGAGGGAGTGACATGGACTTATGAGGAGAATGACTCTGGGTTCTTAGAATTACTTTTAATGTATGTATTGCCATTTGTTATCCTTTGGTTACTAATGGGATTTATGATAAGAAAGATGATGGGGGGCAGCAGCGGAGGCGGCGTCATGGGCGTTGGAAAGAGTAACGCCAAAGTTTATGTGCAAAAAGAAACGGGAGTTACTTTTAAAGATGTAGCTGGTCAAGATGAAGCAAAGGAGTCTCTTACTGAGATTGTAGATTTTTTGCATAATCCACATAAGTATGCCGTGATTGGAGCAAAACTTCCAAAAGGAGCATTGCTTGTGGGACCTCCTGGAACGGGTAAAACGTTGTTAGCAAAAGCAGTGGCAGGAGAAGCAAATGTACCATTCTTCTCATTATCTGGTTCCGACTTTGTGGAGATGTTCGTGGGTGTTGGTGCTTCTCGTGTTAGAGATTTGTTTAAACAGGCACAGCAAAATGCACCGTGTATTATTTTTATTGATGAAATAGATGCAATTGGTAAAAGTCGTGACAGTCGTTTTGGCGGAGGAAATGATGAGCGAGAGCAGACATTAAATCAGCTCTTATCAGAAATGGATGGATTTGATGCTTCCAAAGGTGTGCTTGTGCTGGCAGCTACGAACCGACCAGAGATTTTAGATAAAGCACTGTTAAGACCAGGCCGTTTTGACCGTCGTATTATTGTGGATAAGCCAGATCTCAGAGGAAGAATCAATATTTTAAAAGTTCATTCCAAAGACGTGCATATGGATGATACCGTTGATTTAGAAGCGATTGCACTTGCAACAAGTGGAGCGGTTGGTTCTGATTTAGCCAATATGATTAATGAAGCTGCAATTAATGCAGTAAAACAAGGACGCAGCGTAGTACGTCAGAGTGATCTATTAGAAGCTGTGGAAGTGGTATTGGTTGGTAAAGAGAAAAAAGATCGAATCATGAGTCAAGAAGAGCGGCGTATTGTATCGTACCATGAGGTTGGCCATGCGTTAATTAGTGCACTTCAAAAAGATAGTGAGCCAGTTCAGAAAATTACAATCGTACCACGTACAATGGGAGCGCTTGGATATGTTATGCATACACCGGAGGAAGAGAAGTTCTTAAATACAAAGAGTGAAATTGAAGCGATGATTGTTTCTGCACTCGGAGGCCGAGCAGCAGAAGAAATTGTATTTGGAAATGTGACGACGGGAGCTTCCAATGACATTGAACAGGCGACAAACTATGCGAGAACAATGATTACGATGTATGGTATGTCGGATAAGTTTGGGTTAATCGCATTGGAATCTGTAGAAAATCAATATTTGGATGGAAGAAGAGTGTTGAATTGTGCAGATGCGACAGCGGCACAAATTGATCAGGAAGTAATGCGCCTGTTAAAAGAGTCTTATGAAAAGGCAAAAGCATTGTTAAAAGATAACCGTACTATTATGGATCGAATTGCAGCATTTTTAATTGAACAAGAAACAATTACTGGAAAAGAATTTATGAATATTTTCCATGAAGCAAGAGCCGACCAGAAAAAACAAGAAGAATTGGCTCAAAAGCAAATAGAATTGAAACAAGAGTCAGAAGTAGAATCTGCTGCCCAAGATCCAATTGATTTAGAAGGCGAGCAAATAGAAGAAAAACAGGCACAAAATCAGCAACAACAGGAAGAACAAATAGAGGAATAAAAGGTTTTTACGATGCGTCTGTAATAGTTTTTAAGGCTGTTACAGATGCATTTTTTCGTATTATAGCAAATATAGGAATATTTAGAAACGGGGTAAGTGATTTGAAAGAAGAGATAGAGTTTGACATTCAAGAAGAATTGAAAAAACTCCCAGCAAAGCCAGGCGTATATTTGATGCATAATAAGATGGGGGAAATTATTTATATTGGGAAGGCTGTAAAATTAAAAAATCGGGTGCGCCAATATTTTCAAAGTAATAAAAATAAAACATCGAAAATTAAAGAAATGATTTCTAATATTGCGTGGTTTGAATATATTATTACAGACTCCGAGGTGGAAGCACTTGTCTTAGAGTGTAATTTAATTAAAGAACATCGTCCACGCTACAATACGATGCTTAAAGATGGAAAAGGATATCCCTATATTCGGGTTACAATTGATGAAATGTATCCACGAGTGATGATGGCTCGAGAGATGAAAAAAGATAAGACACGTTATTTTGGACCGTATCCAAACGTAGCTGCTGCAAAAGATACGTTGGATTTGATCCATCACATTTTCTGTATTCGCACTTGTTCGAGAAATCTTCCAAAGGAACAGGGAAAGGGAAGGGCATGCCTGAATTATCATATGAAACGCTGCCTTGCTCCTTGTCAGGGATATACAACACCGGAGGAATATAAAAAACAAATTGATCAGGTAATTCATTTCCTGAATGGGAAATATGATGGAGTAAAAAAATTATTGGAGCAGAAAATGTACCAGGCAGCAGAACAAATGGAATTTGAAGAGGCTGCACGTTACCGTGATTTAATAAAAAGCGTGCAGTTGATTGCACAAAAGCAAAAGCTTACGGATCAGTCTATGGAAGATAAAGATATCATTGCAATGGCATTAGATAAAAATGATGCGGTCGTGCAGGTATTTTTTATGAGAGATGGGAAAATGATAGGAAGAGATCACTTCCATGTCCGGGTTGCAAATGAAGATTCACAAACACAAATTTTAACAAGTTTTGTAAAGCAATTTTATGCAGGAACTCCATTTATACCAAAGGAAATTGTTTTACAGGAAGAGATCGAAGATCAAAAAGTAATCGAGCAATGGTTAAGTGAAAAAAGAGAAAAGAAAGTTACGATTTCTGTTCCAAAGAAGGGAGAAAAAGAACGGCTGGTGGAATTAGCTGCCCAAAATGCTCAAATGGTATTGCAGCAAGATCGGGAAAAGATACGCAGAGAAGAGCTTAGAACGAGCGGAGCTTTGAAACAAATTGGAGAATGGATTGGAATAGAGGGAATTCATCGTGTGGAAGCCTATGATATTTCTAATACAAGTGGCTTGGAATCAGTAGGTTCCATGGTTGTGTTTGAAGATGGAAAACCAAGAAGAAATGATTATAGGAAATTTAAAATCCAATCTGTAAAAGGCCCTGACGACTATGCTTCTATGCGTGAGGTATTGACGAGAAGATTTCTGCATGGAATAGAGGAAAAAAGGCAGGGAAAAGAGATGGGGCGCTTCACAAAGTTTCCTGATTTAATTATGATGGACGGAGGAAGGGGGCAAGTGAATATTGCATTGGAAGTGCTAAGAGAGTTGGGACTTACGATACCTGTATGTGGTATGGTGAAAGATGATTATCACCGCACAAGAGGACTTTATTTTCAAAATGAAGAAGTACCAATTGATACACATAGCGAGGGATTTCATTTGATTACAAGAATTCAAGATGAAGCGCACCGATTTGCGATTGAGTATCATAGAAGTTTAAGAGGAAAGGCAGTCTTGCATTCCGTTTTAGATGATATTACTGGAATTGGCCCAAAACGCAGAAAGGCACTTATGAAGCAGTTTGGAGATTTAGAAAAAATAAAAGAAGCATCGATCGAAGAATTGTCGAGTGTGGAGGGGATGACACAAAAAACAGCAGAAGAAGTTTTCCGATTTTTTCATAAAAAATAAAAGAAAGACATAAAATTATCGAAATCTTCATAACGAATAAGTCTTTACAGAAGTTCATTTGCCTGATAAAATAAAAACAATAAATCATTTACTGTTCTTGCCATGGACTGTATAGGACGAATTTTGTCTATGCAGTGAAATTACGATATTATGTTTAAAGGAGGGTACTATGAGCAAAGGAGTATCAATTACAGCTTTAGCAAAAAAATTTAATTTAAGAAACCTGACCAATCAAATTAATACAGATAAAATCAAATTGTTGACACCTGATATAAACCGTCCAGCATTACAGCTCAGTGGTTTTTATGAATATTTTGATCATGATCGAGTACAAATTATTGGTAATGTAGAGATGGGCTACTTAGATAGTTTGAGCGAAGAAGAAAAATATTTTACATTAGAACGTTTGGTAGAACATGAGATTCCATGTATTATTTTTAGTAGAAACCGGGAACCAGAGCAAAGATTCATTGATTTAGCAACTAAAAATGGAGTTCCAATTTTAGTGTCTGCACAGACCACATCGGATTTGATGGCCGAGGTTATTCGTTGGCTGAATGTAGAACTGGCTCCAACAATTTCGATTCACGGTGTATTAGTGGATGTTTATGGTGAAGGTGTTTTGATTATGGGTGAAAGTGGAATTGGAAAGAGTGAAGCTGCACTAGAATTAATCAAGAGAGGTCACCGTCTCGTATCGGATGATGTAGTAGAAATACGTAAAGTGAGTGATGACACATTAGTTGGAAGCGCACCAGGAATTACAAGACATTTTATTGAACTCCGTGGTATCGGTATTATTGATGTTAAAACATTATTTGGTGTAGAAAGTGTCAAGAATACACAGTCCATTGATATGGTAATCAAACTGGAGGATTGGAATCGGGATAAAGAATATGATCGCCTTGGTTTGGAGGAGCAATATACTGAGTTTTTAGGCAATAAAGTAGTATGCCATCAGATTCCAATTCGTCCAGGTCGAAATTTAGCTATTATCGTAGAATCGGCCGCTGTTAATTACAGACAGAAGAAGATGGGATATAATGCGGCAAGAGAGTTATATAATCGTGTTCAGCAAAATCTAGCAAGAAGAGATGACGAGGAATAATGGAACTAGAGCAGAAATTAAAACAATTATTAGAAGAAGAGGATGTTGTTCTCGGGGAAGAAATGAAGTACCATACTACTTTTCGAGTTGGAGGTCCAGCACATTTTTTTGTGACACCGAAAACGGAAGAACAGCTGCAATCAGTTTTAAAACTTTGTAAAGAGACAGATACACCATGGTTTATTCTTGGAAGAGGAAGTAATCTGCTTGTAAGTGACCGTGGATTTGATGGAGTTGTGATTCATATGCAGAAACATTGGAATCACTATCACACAGAAGAAAACCGTATTTTTGCACAGGCAGGTGCGATGATGAGTGCAGTATCCCAAGAAGCATTGCGGAATGGTTTGACAGGGTTTGAGTTTGCGTCTGGAATTCCAGGAACAATCGGCGGCGGATTGAGAATGAATGCAGGCGCCTATGGTGGAGAAATGAAGCAAGTCGTTTTGTCAGCGAAAGTTATGGATTCAAATGGGACAGTATTGGAACTTTCAAAGGATGAATTAGAGTTAGGGTACCGTACAAGTACGATTGGAAGAAATGGATATATTGCATTATCCTGCGTAATAGAGCTACAGCCAGGAGATCCTGATTGTATTCGGAGTACAATGGAAGAAATGAATGCAAAAAGGCGTCAAAAGCAGCCATTAGAATATGGAAGTGCTGGCAGTACATTCAAACGTCCAGATGGATATTTTGCAGGAAAATTAATTCAAGATGCTGGATTAAAGGGATTTTCTATCGGAGATGCACAAGTTTCAGAAAAACATGCGGGTTTTGTTATTAATCGAGGTAATGCAAAAGCAGCAGATATTATGAAACTTTGCAAAGAAGTGTCAAGACGGGTACATGAACAGTTTGGAGTTAATTTAGAAATGGAAGTTAGACGACTTGGAAAGTTTGAGGAAGAAAAGTAGAATGAGATTTATAATTGTAACAGGAATGAGCGGGGCTGGTAAGACAACGGCGTTAAAAGTTTTGGAAGATCTTGGCTATTTCTGTGTCGATAATCTTCCAATTCCATTAATGGATAAATTTGCTGAGTTGACATTAAATGGAAACTCAGATATTGAACGAGTAGCACTTGGGATTGATATTCGAAATGGAAAAAATCTGGCAATGATGGAGTCCATTTTAGAAGGAATTACAATGAAGCATATTAAATATGAAATTTTATTTTTAGATGCTTCAGAGGAATGCTTAATTAAGCGCTTTAAGGAGACACGGCGCAACCATCCACTGGCGGAAGGAGGCCGTGTAGAAGACGGAATTCAAACGGAACGTCAAATGCTTTGCTTTTTAAGGCGTCAAGCAAATTGGGTAGTGGACACTTCTCGACTTCTGACAAGAGAATTGCGTAGTCAATTGGAAAAAATATTTTCCAAAGGAGAGGAATACAGCAATCTATATATTACAATTGTTTCTTTTGGTTTTAAATATGGAATACCGATTGACTCTGATTTAGTGTTTGATGTTCGTTTTTTACCGAATCCGTATTATATTGATGAGTTAAAATATAAAACGGGAAATGATAAAGAAGTACAGGATTATGTCATGGCATTTGATGCCTCAAAAGAGTTTTTATCGAAATTATCCGATATGATTCATTTTTTAATTCCAAATTTTATTCAAGAAGGAAAAAATCAGCTTGTAATTAGTATAGGATGTACTGGCGGAAAGCATCGTTCGGTAACGATAGCAAATGCATTATTCTCCATTTTAAGTAATAAGAGTAAATATGGAGTAAAAATAGAACATAGAGATATTGAAAAAGATGCAAAACATTAGAAGAGACGGCATTAGGAGGTAGAAATGTCATTTTCTAGTGAAATAAAAGAAGAGCTTTCTCGCAATATTCCTCGTGCAAGGCATTGTCAAATTGCAGAAATTGCAGCAATGTTAAGTTTTATTGGGACAGTAAGGGAAACAAAAACGAGAAAAAAGGTGATAGATTTTCAGACAGAAAATGTGGTGGTTGCAAGAAAATGCTTTACAATTCTACAAAAAACATTTAATATAAAAGCGAGTGTGCTAGTTAGGCGCCATGCATATCTGAAAAAAAACAGATTTTATATCATTTCTGTAACAGATCAAAATGACATAAAAAGGTTGCTTTATGCAATAAAAAAAGATGATTCAGTAGGTGCTTTTTCAACAAAAGAGCCGCTAGTAAGTCATCAAGTAATTATGGGAGAATGTTGTAAGAAAGCATTTATCCGAGGCGCTTTTTTATGTGCAGGTTCTGTTACAAATCCAGAGAAATCCTATCATTTGGAGTTTGTATGTCCATTGGAGGAGTGGGCAAAACAGATTCAGGAGATTTTACGTATCTTCACGATTGAAGCGAAAATTATAGTAAGGAAAAATCATTTTATTGTCTATATAAAAGAAAGTAGCCAAATTTCAGACTTGCTGGGAATAATGGAAGCGTATTCTGGCATGATGAAATTAGAAAATGTTCGTATTATGAAAGAAATGCGCAATACTGTGAATCGAAAGGTAAATTGTGAAACTGCTAATATTATGAAGACTGCATTGGCTTCTCGTAAGCAAATTGCAGATATTCTGTATATTCAAGAACATATGGGATTTCAAGAACTTTCAGATGATTTAGAAGAAATTGCATTGGCGAGACTGTCAAGGCCAGAGGCATCGCTAAAAGAATTAGGGGCATCGTTGAATCCCCCAGTTGGAAAGTCTGGGGTAAACCATCGATTGAGGAAATTAAAAGCGATTGCTGACATGGACAGAGAGAAAAAAGGAGGAGTATTATGATTTCCAAGACGATTACGATTCAGCTTCCTTCGGGATTGGAAGCGAGACCTGTTGCTATGTTAGTGCAAGTGGCAAGTCAATATGAGAGTGCTATTTATGTGCAGAGCGAACAGAGAAGAGTGAATGCGAAGAGTATTATGGGTATGATGACTCTAGGATTAAATACAGGAGAGAAAGTAACAGTTTCAGTAGATGGAAAAGATGAAAGTGATGCAATTCGTAAAATTGAAGAATATCTATCTGGGAAATAGATAGAATAGTTTTAAAAAATGCGTGTAAAAAAGAAAAACCAGCGGGATGTGAGTCACGCTGGTTTTTTGCAGGTATGTCAGTTTGATTGAAAAGTCAAATTTAATAGGAAAAAATCAAGAAACTATTGATTTTTTGAAAAAAAATATGCTATACTCAATCAGAATATGCCATATGAGAGAAACTGGATTGGCGTATGTATAATCCTATTTCCATATGGTAATGGTAAAAGAGAAAAACCCAATGATAAGGGATGAAGGATGTATTACTGATTGGAGGACATTATGTCAGACTTAGAACAGGAAATTAAACGAAGAAGAACGTTTGCAATTATTTCTCATCCAGATGCTGGAAAAACTACATTGACAGAGAAATTTTTGCTTTATGGAGGAGCCATTAATCAAGCAGGTTCTGTAAAAGGGAAAAAAACGGCAAAACATGCAGTTTCTGACTGGATGGAAATTGAGAAACAGAGAGGTATTTCCGTTACCTCATCAGTTATGCAGTTCTTTTATGATAATTATTGTATTAATATTCTGGATACACCAGGTCATCAAGATTTCTCAGAAGATACGTATCGTACGTTAATGGCTGCTGATTCCGCAGTAATGGTAATTGATGCATCCAAAGGTGTGGAGGCACAAACAATTAAATTATTTAAAGTATGCTTGCTGCGTAATATTCCAATATTTACGTTTATAAATAAGATGGATCGAGAAGCAAATGATCCATTCGATTTGATGGATGAAATTGAGCGAATATTGGGAATAAAAACTTGTCCAATCAATTGGCCAATTGGATGTGGAAAAACATTCAAAGGAGTGTATGATCGAAATACAAAGCAAATTACAACATTTGTAGCAGCCGATGCTGGTATGCATGAAATAGAAAGTAAACAGTTATTAGTAGAAGATTCAGAAGATGAAATTGGATTTTTTGCAAAAGAAAAATTAGAAGAAGATATTGAGCTTTTAGATGGAGCCTGTGATCCATTGGATATGGAGTTGGTTCGTACTGGAAAACAGTCGCCAGTATTTTTTGGTTCTGCTTTGACCAATTTTGGCGTAGAAAACTTTTTGCAGCATTTTCTAACAATGACAACGCCTCCTCTTTCCAGAAAATGTGTAGAAGGAGTTGTAGATCCATTTGACAGCGATTTTTCTGCGTTCGTATTTAAAATTCAAGCTAATATGAATAAAGCACATCGAGATCGAATTGCATTTATGCGGATTTGTTCAGGAAAATTTGAAGCAGGAATGGAAGTGAATCATGTACAGGGAGGCAGAAAGATTCGATTAACACAGCCGCAGCAGTTAATGGCTCAGGAGCGTAAAATTGTGGAAGAAGCATATGCAGGAGATATTATTGGTGTGTTTGATCCAGGTATTTTCTCGATTGGAGATACGCTTTGTGCACCAGGAAAGAAAATTCAGTTTGAAGGAATTCCTACTTTTGCACCAGAACATTTTGCCAGAGTACGTCAGGTAGATACCATGAAGAGAAAACAGTTTATCAAAGGAATTAGTCAGATTGCATTAGAGGGAGCCATTCAAATTTTCCAGGAGTTTAATACTGGTATGGAAGAAATTATCGTTGGAGTGGTTGGCGTATTACAGTTTGACGTATTAAAGTATCGTTTGGAAAGTGAATATAATGTAGAAATTCGACTGGAACAACTTCCATATGAATATATCCGTTGGATCGAAAATAAAGGAGAAATTGATCCGGCTAAGATTCAGGGAACTTCGGATATGAAGAGAATAAAGGACTTAAAGGGAAATCCATTACTGCTCTTTATTAATAGTTGGAGCGTAGGAATGGTAGAAGAGAGAAATCCAAACTTAAAACTTTCCGAGTTTGGGCGAGAGTAAAAGGAGGGGCAGACATGAAGTGTCCATTTTGTGGTCATGATTCTTCAAGAGTAATTGACTCCAGACCGGCGGAAGATGCGATCCGCAGAAGACGGCAATGTGAAAAATGTGGGAAACGGTTTACAACTTATGAGAAACTGGAGACATTTCCACTTATGGTTATAAAAAAAGATGATAAGCGAGAACCTTATGACCGCTCTAAAGTAGAAGCTGGAATTCTTCGTGCCTGTCATAAGCGTCCAGTTTCAAGTGAACAAATTAATCAATTGATTGATTCTGTCGAAAACGAGATTTTTTCGATGGATAAAAATGAAGTATCCAGTTCTTTTATTGGGGAGTTGGTCATGGAGCGATTAAAAGACTTGGAAGAAGTTGCCTATGTTCGATTTGCCAGTGTATATCGAGAATTTAAAGATGTTAGTACATTTGTACAAGAATTGGAATCGCTATTGCAAAAAAAGAAATTATAAAAGGAATTGTTCTATGTTTTTGCGGCTCATACGAGGAATGTGGAGTAATTGGTAACATTTATAGTTATCCGTGCATAATTTAAAAGAGAATAGGTGTGCCACTAATGCAGGAGGCGGAGGAATGCGTATCTGTGATCTAAAACAAAAAGAAGTAATTAATATGTGTGACTGCAAAAGACTTGGATATGTGAGTGATGTCGATTTTGATATCTGTACTGGCTGTATATTGGCAATTATTGTACCAGGAATTGGAAGAGTATGTGGTTTATTTGGAAGAGATACGGAGTACATTATTCCATTTAATAAAATACGTCAAGTTGGTTCTGATATTATTATTGTGGAAATTGTCGCAGAAGAAGTATTGGAAAAATGTAAGTTCTAAGTTGCTTTATAGATAAACCATGGAAATGGAGGATACGATGATAGAAAAATTTTATCCGAGCTTGTATAGAAATTCGACTTATCAGATTGATTTTCAACATCTGCATGAAAAAGGATTTCGGGGAGTAATATTTGATATTGATAATACATTAGTACCGCATAATGCACCAGTGGATGATCGTGCAAAACAATTATTTCAAACTCTTCATGAGATGGGATGGCAGACATGTCTTATTTCCAATAATAAAGAAGAACGGGTGAAACCATTTGCACAGGCAGTTAAATCAAATTATATCTATAAAGCGAATAAGCCTTCGGTCAAGAATTATTATTATGCGATGGAACAAATGGGAACGGATAGGCAGACAACGGTTTTTGTAGGAGATCAGATTTTTACAGATATATACGGAGCGAATCGAGCTGGTATTCCTACGATACTTGTAAAGCCAATTCATCCGAAAGAAGAAATTCAAATTGTAGCGAAACGGTATTTGGAAAAAATTGTGCTAATTTTTTATAAGAAGAAGAAAAAAATACTTGAAAAACAATCAAATCTATTATAAAATAAACATATATGTCCGAATAAATTTGGACGGTGGAATATAATCCGAAGGAGGAATTAATAAAATGCAAGCAGGTGAAATCAGAAATGGTAATACCTTCGAATTGGATGGTAACGTTTATCAGGTAATTGAGTTCCAACATGTAAAACCAGGAAAGGGTGCTGCATTTGTTAGAACAAAGTTAAAAAATGTTATCAGTGGCGGCGTTGTAGAAAAGACATTCCGTCCAACAGAAAAGTTAGAAAACGCATTTGTTGAGCGTAAAGATATGCAGTACTTATATGAAGATGGAAGCTTATATTACTTCATGGATATGGAAACATATGAACAGCTCCCAGTTGCAGAAGATGTAGTAGGAGATTCCTTAAAGTTTGTAAAGGAAAACGAAATGTGTAAGATCTGTTCTTACAAGGGAAGTGTATTTGCAGTAGAACCACCACTGTTTGTAGAATTAGAAATTACAGATACCGAACCAGGATTTAAAGGAGATACTGCAACAGGTGCAACAAAGCCAGCTGTTGTAGAAACAGGTGCAACCGTTTCTGTTCCATTATTCGTAGATCAGCATGACAAAATTAAGATTGATACAAGAACAGGAGAATATTTATCCAGAGTATAATCGGTTCAGGAAAAGTGTTTTTTTAAGAAATAATGTGATCGTCAGTACTGGATTTGCGAAATGCAAAGTTTAGTACTGGTGAGATCACAATAAAATTAAATACGTTAAATAGTTTTAAATCATGTGCACCTGTAGCTCAGTGGATAGAGCGGCAGAATCCGGATCTGCGCGCGGGGGTTCGATTCCCTTCAGGTGTGTTTCTCTCTCAGTCAACATTCCGCAGCTTATAAAATTAGAAAGGAATGTTGTTCATGAAATATCAATCATTTATAAAGGCAGTCGTAACGTTCGTAACTGCAAATCTTCCTCGTGATTATTTCATCACAGTTTATCCAGTTCGTAAAAATAATAATTATATAAGAGATGCGTTTGTTGTAAGGGGAGGAAATAATTCTCCTGCTGTTTATGTGATGCCTTATTATAGGCGGTATAAAGCAGGAGTAAGTCTTTCTCAAATACAAATGGAAATCACAGAGATTTTCAGGCAGGTCTGTAATAGTACAAAAGGATTATGGAATCCACTGTTTTGTTATGACCATATAAAAGGACATCTCGCTCTACAGCTTGTCAACTATGAAGAGAATAAAATATGGCTGACAAGTGTTCCACATCGCCATTTCCTTGATATGGCGATTATTTATTATATTGCAGTTTCCTATCCAGATAATCAATGGGGCAATATTGTTGTAACAAAACAGATTCAGCAAATATGGAAACAGACAGAGGCGGAATTATACTATTGTGCAAAGAGAAATACACCTCAAATACTTCCGCCAGTGGTAAGTAATCTATTTGATGTTGTGAACTATCTTCAGGAGTTGGATCAAATGGAGGCATTTTCCTTAACGGATGAGATACGAAAGAATAAGAATAATTGTAGAGATATGTATTTTATTTCAAATAAGGCAAATTATTATGGAGCGGTATATTTATGTTATTTGAGCATTTGGAAGAAGTTAGCAGAACAAGTTCATAGTGACTTGGCTGTAACTGCGCTTAGTGTTCATGAATTAGTAGCTGTTCCATTTCAAAAATACGGTAGATGGGAAATTTTTCAAGAAATTGCGGAGAGGACTTATGTAACAATTCCAAAACCGAATGAACGACTTAGTCCGTCGGTTTATTGTTTTTCTAGGAAGACTGGAAAATTTTCGATTATCGGAGGAAAAAAGAAAGGATATAAAATATGGGAAGAATGAATGGATATACCAAATTAACTGGTTTATTAGGACATCCAGTCGCACATAGTATTTCACCATTGATGCATAATGAAGCATTTAAAATTACAAATAAAAACTATGTATATCTTTGTTTTGATGCAAAAGAAGAAGAATTAGAACAAAAAGTAGAGGCATTAAAGCAGCTTGGTGCAAGAGGTTGGAATTGTACAATGCCAGACAAAATTCGAATGTATGAGTTATGTGATTTCCTTTCACCAGCAGCGGAATTAATTGGAGCAGTAAATACGGTTGTGAATGAAGAGGGGAAATTATATGGATATAATACAGATGGAGTTGGCTATATGATGTCCGTGCAGGAAGCTGGATTTCAAATTATTGGAAAGAAGATGACTTTAATTGGCGCAGGCGGTGCAGCCATGGCTATTTTAGTGCAGGCGGCATTGGATGGAGTAAAAGAAGTTTCCCTGTTTTGCCGGCATGGAAAGTCATGGAATCATGCACAGGAAATGACACAGCGTTTGAATAAAGAGACAAATTGTAAAGTAAGGTTATTTGATCTTGCCAATAAAGAGCTTCTTAAGAAGGAGATTTCAGAAAGTGCAATTTTAACCAATGCGACAAATGTAGGTATGGCTCCGAATGAAGATCAATCAATTATTGAGGATCCAACTATGTTTCATGCTCAGTTGGTTGTTTCGGATGTTATTTATAATCCAAGAGAAACCAAACTAATGAAATTGGCAAAAGAAGCGGGATGCCCTACGTTTAATGGATTATATATGTTACTCTATCAAGGTGCGGAAGCATTTCGGCTTTGGACTGGAACAGATATGCCCGTAGCTCATATAAAGGAAAAATATTTTCGAGAAAAAGAATAGGAGGAACGATGAAAAAGAAAAAAACGATATTTTGGATTCTGTTTCCTTATCTGGCAATTATTATAATGGCTTGTCTGACGATTGCGGCAGTCATTATTATGAGTTGTGAAGCAATTTTATAAACAAGAGAACTTCCTCGGAAGTTTCTTTTAGAATATCACAATAAAAAATAAAAGGAGACAAAAATGGCATTTACTCATTTACATGTGCATACAGAGTATAGTTTATTGGATGGTTCCTGTAAAATAAAAGAACTCGTTGCAAAAGCAAAAGAATTGGGAATGGATTCGATGGCAATAACGGATCACGGTGTAATGTATGGGGTAATTGATTTCTACCGTGCTGCAAGAGAAGTTGGAATTAAACCAATTATTGGCTGTGAAATCTATGTTGCTCCAAATTCACGGTTTGATAGAGAACAGACTGGAGGAGAAGACCGATATTATCATCTTGTACTGCTTGCAGAAAATGATATTGGTTATCACAATCTAATGAAGATTGTTTCAAAAGGATTTGTGGATGGATTTTATTATCGGCCTCGTGTGGATAAAGAGATATTACAAACGTATCACGAGGGGATTATTGCTTTGAGTGCCTGCCTGGCAGGGGAAGTGCCACGTTATATTACAAAGGGACTTTATGAAGAAGCAAAAAAGCGTGCGAAAGAATACGAGAGTATCTTTGGAAAGGGAAATTTCTTCTTAGAATTACAGGATCATGGAATTTCAGAACAGCAGCGAGTAAATCAGGAATTACTTCGAATGAGCCAGGAGACGGGAATTGAACTTGTGGCAACGAATGATATTCATTATATTAATGCGCAAGATGCTATTCCGCATGATATTCTGCTCTGTATTCAAACAGGAAAAAAAGTCAGTGATGAGAATCGTATGCGTTATGAAGGCGGTCAATATTACTGCAAGTCAGAACAACAGATGCAAGAATTATTTCCATATGCATTGCAGGCACTGGAAAACACTCATAAAATTGCACAGAGATGCAATGTGGAAATCGAGTTTGGAGTAACGAAACTTCCGAAGTTTCAAGTTCCAGAAGGATATACGTCATGGGAATATTTAAGAAAACTTTGTTACGAAGGATTAACACGTCGTTATCCGAATCAGCAAGAACAGTTAAAAGAACGTTTGGAATATGAGCTGGACACAATTCATAGTATGGGATACGTCGATTACTTTTTAATCGTCTGGGATTTTATCCATTTTGCGAGACAAAATCATATTATGGTAGGACCAGGGCGAGGTTCCGCAGCTGGAAGTATTGTTTCTTATTGTTTGGAAATTACAAATATTGATCCAATAAAATATGATCTTTTGTTTGAACGTTTTTTAAATCCAGAAAGAGTTTCTATGCCAGACATAGACGTTGATTTCTGCTATGAAAGAAGACAGGAAGTTATCGATTATGTAGTAAAAAAGTACGGAAAAGAACAGGTTGTACAAATTGTTACATTTGGTACGTTGGCAGCCAAAGGTGTCATTCGAGATGTCGGTCGTGTTTTAGATTTGCCGTATTCTCTTTGTGACTCCATTGCAAAGATGGTACCAAATGATCTGAATATGACGATTGAAACGGCGTTGAAAATGAATCCAGAGCTGCGGTCCATGTATGAGACGAACGAACAAGTAAAATATTTAATTGATATGTCATTACGTCTGGAGGGACTGCCACGTCATACTTCCATGCATGCAGCAGGAGTAGTAATTAGTCAAAAACCAGTTGATGAATATGTACCATTATCCCGGGCATCTGATGGTTCGATTACAACACAGTTTACAATGACAACATTAGAAGAGTTGGGGCTTTTAAAAATGGATTTTCTAGGGCTGCGTACATTGACAGTAATTCAAAACGCAGTGAATAATGTGGAAAAAACACGGGGAATTAAAATTGATATTGATAAAATTGATTTTGATGATAAAGAAGTATTGGAGTCTATTGGAACAGGAAAATGCGAAGGAGTGTTCCAGCTGGAAAGTAGTGGAATGAAAAGTTTCATGAAAGAATTAAAGCCAGAAAACTTAGAAGACATTATCGCTGGAATCTCACTGTATCGGCCTGGTCCAATGAACTTTATCCCTCAATATTTAAAGGGAAAAAATGATAAAGCTTCTATTACCTATGATTGTCCACAGTTAAAATCAATTTTAGAGTCAACCTATGGGTGTATCATTTATCAAGGTGCGACTCGTTCCTAGTTTAAATAAACAAAGGCTAGGCACATTGTGAAAATAATGGAGAACTGCAATTTCGAAGTAAGGAATGATAAGGTAACGCTTTGAAACTTACTCTTTAATACTCCGACTAGCATCATAAACGGAAACGGTAGGTGTTAGAAGCTCGGTGAAGTCGGCAGAAGCAGACCTAAGTTAAAGAAATCATTAAGTAGGGTTGGTACAAAAGAGGCTAGAGCCCGCCTGCCAGGAAAGATGAAAGTATGAGATATGGTTTGTGATATGTCGGAAGTCTATAAAATTTCTATGGTGAGTATGTAATAACGACTGACGAACTCAAGAATTTAAAGGATCTAGATATGACTGTATGGAAACATACAGAGCCGCTCGAAACGGCGTTAGTGTGGTAAAGTAAGAATCTTGGTTATGAAATACCATGGTGTGTTACAGGCACATCCAAGCTAGCAGGTCTATATTGAGCACCTAAGGAAATCATGTACAGATAGAAATTGTGGAACGAGGAAAGATATCGAGTATCTAAATGAAATAAGTTGGATATAAACTGACGAAGAAAAATAAGCAGTTGAATCGGTGTTGAAAAGTAGTGTTCGAACCAATGAAGTTCCTGTAATGGGAATGGAGGAATGGGCACAAGTTGTTGTAGCTTTTATAGATTTAAAACAAAGTAAATTTATTCATTCAAATACAATAGGGATTTCGTGTATGACTAAAAAGGCTCACTTTCAAATCAGAAGAAAGGAAACTCCAAAACTAAATGGGAAAATTTGAATAGGATGAATGAAAGTTACAACGATGGAACGCCGTGTGCTGGAAAACTAGCATGCACGGTGTGACGAGGGGGAAAACCTGGAGAATATGGAAGGAAAGTTCCAGTATCAAAGGGTTACCTATCTCGATAGCAAGTAATGCAAATTGTAAGAGAATTGGGTGGATATACGCTTGGAAGAAGTGATTTGGTAAGACGTGCGATGTCAAAAAAGAAGATTGCTGTTATGGAAAAGGAAAGGAAAAATTTTGTATACGGCAATCCAGAAGAGGGCGTTTTAGGATGTATTAATAATGGAATTGATGAAGCGATAGCAAATCATATTTATGATGAAATGATTGATTTTGCAAGATATGCGTTTAATAAATGTTCGACTCGTTCTACCTTTAAATAAACAAAGAGGTAGCACTCTTAAACAGGAGGAGAACTGATAATTCGAGTGATGGAATGATAGAGTAACGCCTTGAAACATCACCTCTAATACTCCGACTGGCTACATAAATGGAAACATTAGTGGTCAGAAGTTCGGTGAAGTCGGCAGAAGTTAGCCTAAACTCAGTAATAACCGATAGTAACATTGGTACAAAAGAGGTTAGAGCCCGCCTGTGTGAATCGATTATGAAAGGCATGGTTAATGATATGTCGGGAGTCTATAAAATACCTATGGTGAGAATGTTGTGGCACCTACACAACTGACGAACCAGCGAATTTAAGCAACTATATGAAGCCTATGGGGAAACTCATAGGGATGCAAACGCATCGTTGGTGTGGTCTAGTAAGAATATTTGTTATGAAAAACCATATAAGACGAAGACTAGTTAGAGTCGGCGGGTCTTATCAAGCCAACAGGAGCAGAGCTAGGCACCTAAGGGTATAAATGTAAAGATAGAATTATCGGTACGAGGAAAGGTATTGGGTTCCTATAAAGGAATAGGTTGGCGAAGAATAATAAGCAACCGAACCAATGCTGAAAAGCAGTGCTCGAACCTATGAAGCTCTTGTAATGAGAGTGGAGGAATGGGCACAAGTCGGTTTTAAAATAATAGGAATAACGAATCTACAACAAGGATTTCGAGTATGATCAAAAAGTCACTCAATCTGTAAAAGGAGGAGGTGATGCCTTGTGCCTACAAGAAATGATGGAAAAACGAATGTTGTAGATAATCTAAGACACTCTGAATATTACAATCTACAGGATAGATTTGATGATTTATATCAAAGAAGTTCCAATGGAAAAAAGTTCCAAAATCTAATGGATGATATATTGTCCAGAGAAAATATTTTGTTAGCATATAGAAATATAATAGGTTATCGTTGTTTTCTGCTCAAATGGGAAAATGTTCTGTGACGCAAAGAATATTCAGAAGTACTGGAGAAATTCATTGCCATCACAAACACCCAAAAGAAAAAGGTGGAGGAGATGAATATGCCAATCTGACATTAGTGTTAGAAACAGTGCATAAATTAATCCACGCTAAAAATAAAGAAACAATAAATAAATACCTTAAAATAATAAATTTAACACTATATGAACTAGAAAAAGTCAATAAACTAAGAGAAATGGCTGGAAATGACAAAATTGTTGTATAAACATTATTGTTAATTACAAAAGAATCGCTAAGAAATCAGAGATAGGTGATTCGTTAATTCCTATACCAATGTGTATCCAACGCAATATAGTCATATTGGTTTAATTTTAAAATCGATGGAACGCCGTATGCGCTGAAAGGTGCATGTACGGTGTGGAGTGGGGGAAAAGTCGGAAACACAAAGAAACAGTAGACTTACCTATCACTATCACATGCAGCTGCATATGCAATTGTGGCATATGAAACGGCGTATTTGAAATATTATTATCCAGTTGAATTTATGGCTGCATTAATGACTTCTGTTATTGATAATCCAGGAAAGGTTGCAGAATATATATTGACAAGCCGAAATATGGGAATTCAAATTCTTTCTCCAGATGTTAATGAAGGACAGAGAGATTTTTCTGTTGTAAATGGACAAATCCGCTATGCGCTTTCAGCGATTAAGAGCATTGGACGTTCCGTTATTGACTCTTTGGTAGAAGAAAGAAAAAAAAATGGAAAATTCACGAGTTTAAAAGATTTGATTGACCGGATGACTGGGAAGGAATTAAACAAACGTACTGTGGAAAACTTAATTAAATCTGGAGCTTTAGATAGTTTAGATGGAACGAGAAAACAGAAGTTAGAAGTGTTTGCTTCCATTATGGATCAGGCAGCAAAGGAAAAGAAACAATCCATACAAGGACAGATGACATTATTTGATTTTGTAACAGAGGAACAAAAAGAAGCGTTTGAAATTCAATTTCCAAATGTTGGAGAATTTGGGCGTCAGACAATGTTGGCTTTGGAAAAAGAAGTACTTGGAATTTATATTAGCGGACATCCATTAGAAGAAGATGCAGCATTGTTAAAGAAAAATATTACGGTAACTACAGCAGACTTTGACGTGGAGGAAGAAACTGGACATACAAAAGCTAGAGATGGAAGTCAAGTTACAATTGGAGGTATGATTACTGGAAAAACGGTTAAGATAACAAAGACGAATCAAATTATGGCATTTGTAACGTTAGAAGACTTAGTAGGAACGGTGGAAGTGCTGGTATTTCCAAAAGTTTATGAGAAATATAAAATGGTTTTGAATGAAGATAAAAAAGTATTTATGCAGGGACGAGTTTCTTGTGCAGAGGAAGCACAGGGAAAATTAATTTGCGAACAAGTCATTCCATTTGAAGATCTGCCAAAAGAACTATGGATTCAATTTACTGATTTGGAACAATATAAAAAACAGGAAGGAGAGTTATTGAATCTGTTGGAACCTTTGGATGGAAATGATCCAGTTTTTATTTACTTAAAGAAAAGCAGACAGTATAAAAAGCTTCCTGCCAGTCGTAATATTTGTGCGACCCAGCAAGTTGTGCAAATAATTGGTGAAAAGTTTGGTGAAAAAAATGTCAAACTAGTAGAAAAGCCTATTGAAAATGTTTAAGAAATAGATTAAAATATAAGAATAAAAGCAATATTATTCACATGGGAGGAATCATCATGGCAAATGCAGTAAACACAATTGGCGTACTAACAAGTGGTGGAGATGCACCAGGAATGAACGCAGCAATTCGTGCCGTAGTTCGTACCGCATTAGCGAAGGGCTTAAAAGTAAAAGGAATTAAGCGAGGCTACGCAGGATTACTAAAAGAAGAAATTGTCGATATGGATGTAATGAGTGTATCCGATATTGTACAACGCGGTGGAACGATTCTTTATACGGCAAGATGCGAAGAGTTCCGTACACCAGAAGGACAGCAGCTTGGCGCAGAGATTTGTAGGAAGCATGGAATAGACGGTTTAGTAGTTATTGGTGGAGACGGTTCCTGGAATGGAGCATGTAAATTAGCCAATTTGGGAATCAATACAATCGGTCTTCCAGGAACCATTGACTTGGATATCGCATGTACTGATTATACAATTGGTTTTGACACTGCTGTTAATACAGCAATGGAAGCGATAGATAAGATCCGTGATACATCTGCTTCCCATGAAAGATGTAGTATTATTGAAGTAATGGGAAGAAGTGCAGGATATATCGCATTATGGTGTGGTATTGCAAGTGGAGCGGAAGATATTTTGCTTCCAGAGCGTTATGACGGTGATGAGCAAGCGATGATTAACCGTATTATTGAACATAGAAAACGTGGAAAAGATCATCATATTATTATCAATGCAGAAGGTATTGGACATTCCAATAGTATGGCAAAGAGAGTAGAAGCAGCAACTGGCATTGAAACTCGTGCGACAGTACTTGGACATTTACAAAGAGGTGGTTCACCAACTTGTAAAGATAGAGTATATGCTTCGATTATGGGAGCAAAAGCGGTTGAGTTATTATGTGAAGGTAAATCAAATCGTGTAGTTGCTTACCGTAATGGAGACTATGTAGATTTTGATATTAATGAAGCGTTAGCAATGAAAAAGGATATTTCAGAAGAACAATATACAGTTAGTAAATATTTAACAAGATAATAGGATATAAAAATTAAAAGTTATGTTTATAGAAAAAACATGGCTCTGAAACTTGTAAAATATATGGGGGTAAATACAAAGGTTGTTGCAGTACCTGGGATTGGTTTGCAGCAGCCTTCTTTATCTCATAGGAAATACGATGTTACATGAAAGCGTTTCCTGGATTAGTGAGGAGAGTGTATGAATCAGAAGGAAAAATATGTATTACAACTGCAAAAAAAAGCGAGACAAAGAAAAAAAGATAAAGTCTTTATTGTAGAGGGAATGAAAATGTTCCAAGAACTTCCAAAAGAGCGTTTATTACAGACGTTTGTTTCGGAAAGTTTTTTAAGGAGTCATGGATCATTGCTTCAAGGAATTTCATATGAAATTGTAAAAGATGCAGTATTTGCGGATTTATCCGATACAAAAACTCCACAGGGAATTTTAGCAATTGCCAGACAGTATGAATATAAAATGGAAGACCTATGGCAGAAAAAAGAACCGTTGCTGCTTGTTTTGGACACAATTCAGGATCCAGGAAATTTAGGAACGATGTTTCGTGCAGGAGAAGCAGCTGGAATTTCAGGAGTGTTGATGAATCAGGAAACAGTAGATATTTATAATCCAAAAGTAATTCGTTCTACAATGGGGTCTTTATACCGTGTTCCATTTTATTATAGCAACCAGTTATCAGAAGATATTAAAAAAGTAAAAGCGCAGGGAATACGATTATACGCAGCACATTTAAAGGGAAGCTTATCCTATGATCAGTCAGATTATAAAGGGGGAACTGGATTTATGATTGGAAATGAATCAAGGGGACTCTGCAAAGAATTAGGAGATATGGCAGATAGTTATATAAAAATTCCTATGTGTGGTCAGGTAGAATCCTTAAATGCAGCGATCGCAGCTTCCGTACTATTATTTGAAGCAGCAAGACAGAGAAGAAAATGATGAAAGAAATGAATACGAGTTGTTCTGAGAACGTAGTTTGAACTTAGTTTCAAATCATAATGTTTTCAGAACAACTTTTTTTCTTATAGGAAATGCTAGATATAATTGTTATAAGATGTTTTTAAATAAATATTACATAATGTAATATTTTTGTAATATATTTTCATCACGAATGGAGAAAGAAAAAATGCTTATTTTTCAAGAAAAAATTGCATTTTTGTGCTTATATATTTTACAAAGAGTGTAGGAATGAAGCTTAAAAAAATAAGAAATAAGGAAAGTATGTAAAAAAATAAAAAATTGAGTACAAAAAAAGTAAAATTTCATAGAAGATAAATTGTATAAACTATACATAAAAAATAAAAAAATAACAAAAAAACAGTATATAAAGTAAAATATAAGGGGAGATAACAAAAGAAAGAGTAAATAAAATTAACAAAGTAGGGGGGATGAGAGAAGTTTGGGTTGACAGCAGATATTAAATTTGATATTATAAATGCGTAACAAATTTGTAACAAAGAAATAAGAATGTAACAATACTGTATACACAAATAATAAATAATACAGTATTCTATGGAGGTATATATATTATGAGAAAGAAGTATATCATTGGAAGCATGGTCTTAGTTGCAACGGCAGCAGCAGTTGTAACAATTTCCGCCAATGGAATCTCAGGAAATACGGCCAGTGATATTACCGGTTCCTCAGAAATTGCATATGAAACAACAATCGAAGAAAGTGAAGCAAAGTTAGCTATTTCTGAAAAGAATACAGTAGGTGCTGGAAAGTCTTCAGAAGAATCAGAAGAAGATGCATTAAAAGAGTATTTTGAAGATAAAGCAATTATTGATACAAATATGGTAAAGAAATATGTTAAAGTTTACGAATCTGACGTTGATGATAAAGAAGATGAAGTAGTAATTGGAAAGATTAATGCTGATACAGTAGTAACAGTAAGTCAAGTTGGTGAGAAGTGGACAAGAGTGAGATCTGGTTCTGTAAAGGGCTGGGTCAGAACACAAAATCTTATCTTTGGCGATGAGGCAGCAAAAAAAGTTGGAAAAGATGCAGAGTTTAAAGTAGTGATTCAGGAAAATAAAACAAAGGCATATAAGGAAGCAGACATTAATTCTGAAGTTGTTACTACATTAAAAGAAGAAACTTCTCATAAAGTAAAGGAAAAAAATGAAAATTGGATTAAAGTAAGCACAGATGATGGAAATGCTTATTTAAGATTAAATAATGTTACATTAAAGTGGACTTCTGAGAAGGCGGAAGCAGAAAAAGAAAGTAGAGAAGCCGAGGAGAAGGCATCAAAAGAAGCAGAAGCTAAGAAAGCAAAAGAAGAAGAATCCAAAAAGGCAGCAGAAAGTAAAGCAGCTGAAGAAAGCTGGTTAGCAGAATCTAAAGCACAGAAGGAAGCAGCTGAGGAAGCGTCTCGTCAAGCAGCCGAAGCGGCAGCAGCACAGGCAGCAGCCGAAGAAGCATCCCGTCAGGCAGCAGCACAGGCAGCAGCCGAGGAAGCATCTCGTCAGGCAGCAGCACAGGCGGCAGCCGAGGAAGCATCCCGCCAGGCGGCAGCCGAAGAAGCAGCTCGTCAGGCAGCGGCACAGGCAGCAGCTGAAGAAGCAGCTCGTCAGGCAGCAGCACAAGCGGCAGCTGAAGAAGCAGCTCGTCAGGCAGCGGCACAGGCGGCAGCACAACAAGCAGCACAACAGCAGCAGCATCTCGGTAAATTCCGTATTACACATTATTGTTCTTGCCCAATCTGTTGTGGACAATGGTCTACTGGATCATCAACTGTAATTGGTGCATCTGGAATGGTTTTAACACCAGGACAATCCATTGCGGTTAATCCAGCTCAGATTCCTTATGGTTCTAAGGTTATGATTAATGGACAGATTTATATTGCAGCCGATACTGGCGTTGGAAGTAACTGTATTGATATTTATACAGGAACCAATCATGCAGTAGCATCCGCTGGTGGTATGTATTACGCAGATGTATATTTAGTAAAATAATTGATCAATAGAAATACATAGCAAAAAGTTGTTGGGAAATCCCAGCAACTTTTTTTATTGTGATATGCAAAAAGAAGCTTCCGTAGAGGGGCTTTTTGTTCGTTGTTGTGATATATAAAGTTATCATATTACTTGTAAGCCAGGAGGTTGGATGTTATAATAATATAAAAATCACTGAATGGGAGGCAAAAATGATTGATTTAAAGAAAGCACAAGAAGTGTTTCAAAATTATTTACAGCAATATGATAAAACGGATGATAAGATACGCTTAAAAATAGCACATACTTATGGAGTAGTATCTGCTTGTAAATATATTGCTCGTGTAATGAGATTAGGAGAAGAAGATGCGAAACTGGCAGAGTTAATTGGTTTACTTCATGATATTGGACGTTTTGAACAGCTGCGTATTTATCATAGTTTTGATGATAGTTTAATGCCGCATGCACAATGCAGTATTGATATTTTATTTAAAGAAAATATGATTGAACAGTTTTTGGAAGAACGTCAATGGGATGAAATTATTTATTTGGCAATAAAATATCATGGCGTGTATCAAATGCCAGATGATATGCCAAAGCGTGGAGATATGCATACAAAAATTATTCGTGATGCAGATAAACTAGATAATTTTCGTGTAAAACAGGTATCCAGCATGGTTACAATGGTGGATGTGGATGAGAAAGAGCTTGGAACGGAGGCAATTACAGAGGCAATTTATGAAAAGTTCCTGAATCATATTCCAATTTTAAATTCGGAACGAAAGACGCATATGGATATGTGGATATCTTATTTAGGTTATATCTTTGATTTGAATTATCCAGCAAGTTTCCAATATATAAAAGAAAAGGACTATATGAACAAAATTATTGATCGAGTTCCTTATACAAACCCAGATACACAGAAGAAAATGGAAGAAATACGAAGAGCTGCAAATCAATATGTAGAAGAACATTGTAAATAATCGGGGATCTTGTTTGGTATTTAGAAAAATGGTTGTAAGACTGCATTAACATGGAATACAACTTATAAAAATATATACAA
>DVHN01000100.1 GCA_018712075.1 Candidatus Fimimorpha faecalis | reverse complement strand
GCCCACTAAACTTCGGCACGAAGTATAGTGGGCTATACTTCTCGTCGAAACAAAAAGTGGTTGCTTGCTATTTGTACGCTGTTTGCTTCCTGAAATAAGGTTTTTATTGTGCCGTAAATCATCACTATGTTACAGCTATGTCCGAACTATTACGGCGGTCTGTTTGTTGGTTGTCTATTCATAATTCACCTCCAAGTTTTAAGTTCCTTATCTTTAACCCACGCTGAAGGAGCAGGGGTAATTTGCTGTTGTATTGTGATTGTCCTCACTTTAACAAGGACACGAGATTAGCAAAGTACACGGTCTGCAAAAAACTTCTCACCTATGTACACCCGCAAACACCGAAATTATTCCGCAACATAAAAGTCCCTCCATATACCCAAGGACACGAGATTTCAAAAGTTCGGGGTATAGCTGTAATTTCCTTAAAGTTTTCACCTACACACAAACCTCTCCATATTAACAAGGACACCGAATTCCTAAACGTGACGGTCTGCAAGGAATATTTCATTCAACTTTCATTCCTGTTGATTAGTAACAACACCCCTCACTTATTAGAGAAAATTTGCTCATCCTGCACCCACCTTTGAAGAAAATTGTATAGTATGCACGCGATACCCCCCTCACTTATTAGAGAAAAATTGCCTGTACTACACCCACCTTTTGAGAAAGATTTTATAAGTTGCGCAACACACCTCTTCACTTATTAGGGAAAAATCATTGATTACTTGAGTAGTTTCAGGAAAACTTTATGCAACTTGCCCATAAGCCGTTTATGTCCTTTGCCAACGATTTAACCCTCTACAAGTGGTAGCTCACTCAAAGCCTGTTTTTATGCAGTTTCTCGAAATAATTTTCAATATTTCTTGCAGACAGAGGTAAATCCCTACAATAGGTAGGCATTTAAAAGCGCCAAAAGTTAACCTGTTACCGATAATTTCATCCACATTTCATTTAAGACTGCACAAAGCCTCTCACTTAATAGCCACGAAAAGTGGACTTTTTGGGGGTAGCGTTTTTACAATTTCCCAAATATTTTGCTTACATGGTTCACAGCCCCTCACTTAGTAGCCGCGAAAACAGCAAAAGTTCACCCCCCCCCTGAATTGGAATTTTTATTACTCTTTTCAAGGGCAATTACGCATAAAAAAGCAGCCACCTACAAGTGGTAGCCAGTTATAAGGGCGAAATCGCAACCATTTTTTGAAAATTCTATCAAAATTTCATTTACACCCTCTAATAGCCTTTCTCACTTAGTAGCCACGGCGGAGAGCGTTTTTCAACGGGTAATCTATAAAAATTTTCTAACAATTCGTATCCACCGCTCTCTTTGGTGTAACCAACAAACAAAGTCTTTCACTTAGTAGTCACGAGAATGCCAAAATCGTAGCCTCTAAATTGAGGATTTTTTCAATATCCCTGATTTAAGAGGCTAATTACAAAAAAAACGACTCCCTACAAGTGGTAGCCATGTGAGGAGCCGTTTTCGCAACTATTTATACTATTTTTTTAGACAACCAAAAGAACAAAGCAAGGAGTCGCTAATCGGCTCCTTGCTTTAATAGTGATTTGAGCATTTATGCTGTTTTGAGTATGAAATTTTTTCTGAGTCCTATAACAACAACTTTATCATAATCCGTGTCATAGGCAACTAGAACATTTTTATCCTTCCATTCCTCTATATTTAAAAAGTTAATTTTAGAAGTAAAATAGTCGTCGGTATTGGCTCTAATGTTCTTTTCGCCATCGAAGCATGTTACGGTAAAATAGAAACGCGTACCTCGTGAACAATGCATTTCGGATAACCGTGCGTCAGAGAATATATAGGAATTGCTTCTCTTTATCAATCTTCTTTGTTTGATAAGGTACATTGCTATTAATGGGATATAGCAACCGAACCAAAGCACAAGATAAAATGCTATTGCCTTAACCATTTCGCCAATATCGCTCCAAAATATAATAACAGCCATGGTACTTATTATTGTCGTGATAATTAAAACGAAGATAGCTTCTATCTTAATTTCGCGTTTCAATGCGCGGACGTCCAAAGACTGCCGCACTAGTTCTTTCTTGTCAGTGTCATAGGAAAGATTTTTTGATTCATTCATTATACTACCGACCTTCTACCATTTTTTATGATAATTTAGCTATCCTTAATGTATAATTACCTGTTTTTGTCCAACCATTTCCACGCACGCGCAAATATACTATTTGCCCCGCATTAAGCTGATAATCTATTTTAAAATTTAAATTACCATTGCCATTATTATTATAGGTTAGCCGTCCAGTAATACTTCTTGCCGGGACAACTGAATTAAACAATTCTCCATAAGTATCAAATGAATTTTCTGTATAGAAAGAATACATTCCCGTACTAGGTGCAGTGAATTTATACCAATGATATTCACCCACATTTATATTCCCTGGCATACTGCTATTTAAAGAAATTGTTTTTACAGTACTTGTATTAATATCTGGCAAGGAATTCTTTCCATGATTAATGGCGTTAGTTATGTCGTCCGCATCTATTATTCCATAAATTGTCCCATGAACTATTGAATTAGTATTCCACGAAGGGATTGTATCGGAATCATATAAATACTTATCTTGAGGGGACTGTGTAAAATCAAAGTAGTGACTTATATGTGTTATTCCAATAGCGTTAGTCTTAGAATAAAAGTATGTAAAAGGAATTCTTACAACCTCGTTTCCTGTGTCCTTATTTGCTTCCAATGCTGTTCGCACATCGCGAATATAGTCTAACAGGTTTTCTTTTGTTGTTATCACCTCATCGCTTGGTGCAAAAATATACTTTAGTAGTGAAACGACTATTGGCGCAAATTTAAATATTCTTTTAAAAATTTGAGTTGACCCATTAAATAAAGTGATTGCTAGTCTACCAACAGTCCCCGCACTTGCTGAACCTGAATCTAGCAGTTCCCACTTCATTTTAGTTAATTTTTTATCCTTCAAATCACTACTTACTTCATTGTAAAGTTCTGTAAGTAGATTCCGCATTTGAATCCTAAGATCTTTATCCCACACATATAAAACAGCATGCTCGATAGGCTGCCCTGATGTAAAATATCTCACATATGGATTTTGGAACTTTGCTGCAGAGATAGTACCGGCTGACATATAGCCTACTTCTACTTTGTCGCTGTAACTATATGGCTTAATTCCGCACGGATTATAATCTGACACCCACATTGCGGCCTTAGCTCCTTTATTAAAGCGAAGTTGCGCGATTGATTCATTTTTTGCGCTATATGTTGCCTTTACCCTTAGTTTATAGTTTGAAGTTGCATTAGAGGTATCATTTGGAGAATATACCCAAACATAATATGTCCCCGCGACCAGCGTTTTCGTGATTGTTTCACTAGCATTACCAGTTTTGGTTGATGAACGAAGAAGCGTAATATCCTGTTCACCGGCATAACGCTCGTTATCATATTGATACAGTTTAATATCATAGTTACAACCAGAAGGAATATTATCTAATGAAATAGTTACACTTGCATTCCCAAAAAGGTCAAATCTGTAATAATCTTCATCGACTCCTCTCTTAATTAAACCCCACAACCAGGATTCCCTATGGAGGGTTGCATATCTAGTTACTGTAAAGCTCACAGGTCTCCCACTAGGTTGGGAGTTCAGTTTCGTCGCAGCAGCAAACGAATTATTACTCTCATATTGGTCTTTTTTATCCGCCGCTAGCGGCATGATTTCCCCCTCGTTGCTAAGAATTTGATATTCACCATAACAAGGAGTCTTTTCTTCAATAGTTTCAATTTCTTCAGATTCTAAAACATCCCCTACGCTATAACCTCTGGCTATTGTTGATGCTGTAATATTATGAGAACTATCCTCAATATCCATGTAATTGTTATTGACACGCATTGTAGGAGTATCATAATTTACGGCTCTTGCCTTATCGGCAGCATTATCGTCTTTGTCAATAAATTTGGTTATATTATCTACTTCTCCACTTGTAAAGGTACTTTTATTATCTGTTGCCAGATTTGTAATAGAAGGTATCGTTGATGATAAAATTGCTGTAGCAATAATATTGAAATTATTTTTCTCATATTTATGTAATTCCTTTTTATCTTTTTATATTTAATGTTACCTTGTGTAATACTTCATAATAACTTCTACATTTAATGATTTGTATAATACAGTTATAAATCATGGCGGCATAGCGGACCTCCTTTTGAATTAAACATCTATCCTATATACTTCACTTAAAAATTGCTTGTCCACGATTAGTTTATTTTTTTACTTGCAAATTGATTAAAGTATATGATAGAATACATTTTGATTAATACTATAGCATTACTTATATGTCACTATTTGGGAAGAAAATAAACTTAATACTGCGTGCTATACAAAACGGAGCCGATTCAAAAAAGAAAGATTTGTATGAAATGACATACAATCACTTAAAGGGAATAGCATATAGCTATGCCAAAAATAAAAACGACAGCGAAGATATACTTACTGAAGCATATTTAAGAATCTTCAAATACATAAAAAGTTTTGATAGTTCCAAGGACGGCTACAATTGGCTTTGCAAAATAGTGCAAAATACAGCTTATTCTTTCAATAAAAAATATAACATTGAAACACCTCTCGAATTTACCGAGAACAAGCCATCAAATGCCATTACCGAAGCTGATATTACTGAAAAATCCTCCTTACAATCGGAAATCAATAAACTAAGCGAATCAGACCAACAGCTCCTCTATATGAAGTTCTGGGAAGATCGCACCTATCGTGAAATAGCAGCTATAATAGGGAGCAAAAAATCAACTGTACATAAAAGAATTAGCTTTCTAATTGATGAAATCAAGAAAAATTTAAAAGATTAGTGGACAAATCCGAGAGACAGTAGATATATCATATAAATGCATAAAGGATGATAAATCTCGGATGAAACAATTGAATGTAAAATTAATCTCTATTTTATTGGCTATCATCTTTCTGATAATAAGCTGTTCCTCTATTTTCAACATCTACACAAATTCGAATCAAGTAAATAGATATTCAGCTTATGCTGATAGTATTGCATTGACATCAACGGACAAAATAGAAACCATCTCTTATTCTACAAAAGAAACTTCAACTATGGAAACTGTTAATGGAGTGCCATCGTACAGACAAATCTCAGGTCTGTCAAATGCTTGTGGAGCAACGAGTGGAGCTATTGTTGTCGGATTCTATGACAAATATTATGAGGATCTTATCCCAGGCTTTAAAACATACTTGTCCTCGGGTAAATATAGAGGAAACGACAAAACATACATACCTAAACTAATAAACCAGCTTTATACTTTAATGCGAACTAATATTGACGATGTTGGAGTTAGTAAAGATGATTGCTTAAACGGCTTAAACAGCTATGTACAAGACAAAAAACACAAAATTAGTTTTTCCAGTCTATCATCAACTGGCAAGCTCAATACAACCTTATATATAAAAGAAATCAAAAATAATCACCCAGTCATTCTTTTCTGCCGTAAGATTAATGTTATCAAAATCACAAATGGTGATAAATCAGACAAGTATCAAGTGTACTCTATAAACAATGGACATATTGCTGTTGCGTATGGGATTTATACGGTGAAGTATTACAAAAATAATACAGCTTTCAGAACAGACCGTTTTCTAATGGTTGCATTAGGATTATCCTCTTATCCTACCGGATATATAAATTTAAATGACCCTAATTGGCTCAACTACGCCTACTCTGTAAATATAAGTTAAGAGAATTATCATGTCAAAAGAACAAGATTTTCATAAATTGATTGAAGAACAGAACAGAAGCAAGAAAGAACAGACATGGGCTGCGATAGATTCGCAAATGGAAGCCTCTTCACCCACAACTCCTGAATCTTCCACAATTACACTGTCTGTCGACAGGCGCAAAATAATAATTATCGCCGTGACTGCTTGCCTTTTTTTGGCAGTCATATTTCTGATAATTTTTAGAGTCATATACAATAACGACAATGCTTTTCGTTATTGTGATTCGGGTGATTATACAGTTATAGACTCACAACTTACAATAGAAGAATACTCTGATATAAACAACGGACGCATACTCTACTTTAGCTGGATAAATGATGCAA
Organism: Candidatus Fimimorpha faecalis; assembly: GCA_018712075.1. Classification (GTDB taxonomy): domain Bacteria; phylum Bacillota; class Clostridia; order Lachnospirales; family Lachnospiraceae; genus Fimimorpha; species Fimimorpha faecalis. The sequence goes on along the minus strand of DVHN01000100.1, from coordinate 698 downwards.
TCGAGAGTTTTAACCTTGAGTATCGGTTAAATGATTCAGATGAAACAATATGTTTCGTTCAGGAAATCATTGACCCTAACGAAACAACATTCACCTTATATATCTCAGATGAAAATATCATAATAGAAGAAATCAATTATGTCGAAAGCTGTAATCAGATAGCTGCTATTGATTCAACTGGCATATACTTTGGTCAAGGGCCGAATGAATATTACGGCTATTTTACCTATGATGGTTTCAGATATAGTTTTTATTCCGACGACGATATAAACGAGCAATATTATTTATCTTTATGCAATGATCTATTAGGATCATAGTATGGCGAAATTCTCACAGTCATTTTACGAATAAACATTTCCCACCTGATAAAGGTTTAACGCCATTCAAACTATCAAAACTTTCTATACAATGGCGCAAAGCAATTGCTTTGCGCCGTTTAATTACCCTATTCTAACAATAAACGCCAGGCAAAAAAGCCTGGCGTTTCTGAATTTGGCTACTTTTAATTTTATGTGCCCTTATGAAGGCTTCTCCAAGGAGATAAAACTTATGCCAAGAAAATTCAGACAACTATTCAGAGTTCAGGGTATGACGGCGCGCGTTTACAGGCGCGAGAGCGGCAAAGGCAATCAGAATTATGAAATCCGCCTGCGCACTCACGGCTATAACATCTACGCATCGTCCAACAACCTTGAAGA
>DVHN01000099.1 GCA_018712075.1 Candidatus Fimimorpha faecalis | reverse complement strand
TTCATTGAGATTCCGAGAAGTTATGTATTTATAACAAATATGTATGATCCCATATTGTTATACTTTTTATAAAATCTGAAACAATCTGCTCACCCTTCAGTAAATTACTGTCTATTACAATTAATTTATTAATGAGTTGGGTGATTTTTTCATGTAATTCTTTTTTCCACTTATCAAAATTATGCTCATACTCATTTGCGTTTTTGCTACTTGTTTTTATTTTATAATAACTTTTAGATTTCGATAAAATCCCTTTTAATGCAATCATTGCCTGATACACTATCTCAACACGATTATCAATAAAATGATATGGGTAATGATCTCCCAAAATTTCATCCCATACTGTATGCTTCAAGCCAAGACTTTCTTTTGCCTCCTCATACAGTTTTGTATTAGGAAAAATCCCCATCTTGGTCGCTAATCTATCCAATTTAAAAGGACAATACTGGAAATAAAAGTTCATATTGTCTCTAAGTAACTTTATATCCATAAAAGGTTCAAACATAATATAGCCGACACTTAATTTTATATCTAACTTTTTTAAAAGATTTATTGCACGAACATTCATTTCTACAGATGTCCCTTTTCCATACCGCCGCAGCAAGGAATTATTTCCAAATTCAATGCCAAGGAAAACTCTATCCAGACCGGACTTTTTAAGTCTTAAAAACAGTTCCTCAGACACATCATTAGATCTGCAGTATATCATATATCTAACTACTATATTTCGCTTTTGTATTTCATCTGTAAACTGCTGCAATCGTTTTGAATTTTCCACTGTATGTGGACCAATAAATTCTTCATCACAAAAATCCACATAATTTACATGATAATGATTAACTAGATATTCTAATTCATCTATACATGTAAATACATCCAACCCCCTCCAACGGCATTGTAAATTTTCTTTATAATAATTACTTATTGCACAAAAGCTACAATTACCATAGCAACCTCTACTCATAGCAATTTGAGGTATACCATTTCTCTTTAAACTCATTTCCAATGTATCATGTGCTGGTCTTGGTAAATTCAATATTTCTTCATGTGTAAGGAACTCCCTCATTCCATTAGAATGTATAGTCCCATCTTGTTTATATGCAAGACCTTTGATTCCATTTAATGGCAACCTATGTTTTAAATTATTTAAAAATTCATTAAATGTTTTTTCACCCTCACCTAAAAACACGTAATCAAGATTATCCAAATCATTCAAAATCTGTTTATAATTTTGTGTTGCGTATAGTCCTCCAACTACAAATGTCCTATTTCTTCTATCTAATCTTGATAAAATGTATTTGATATTCTTAATATATAAGCTCGACATACTAGTAAATCCAATTACTCTAGAATTAGTTACATTTAATATTGTTATACACTCATCCAGGCTAATGCCCTCTAAATACATATCTAGTATTTTTACTCTATAACCTTTTTCGCGTAAATAAGAAGCAAGATAGGAAAAACCTAAGTATTCAACAAAATTGTTACCTGTATCAAATTGCTCCAACGGATTGACTAATATCAAATCATTTTCCATAATTTTTTCTCCAAACGCTTATACGTTTTATTACCAAGATCGTTTTCTTTAATATACCTAACCATTTGTAAAATATCAGATTCCTTTTCAGATATTGCAAGTAATACATGTTGTACGATACGAAACATAAATTTCTCATGTTCACATAATACTGGTGAAACAATATTTAAAAACCCTGTTGTTTTCCAATTTAAAAAACAACATTTTCTTCCATAACAAAAATCTGAAGCTTCACACAATTTACATTTCTCATCATCTGTTGATATATACTGTAAATATAAATTATATACATCCGAACTCGTTTTAGGTTTATTGCAATCTCCAATTTTAAACCGTTCATTATCTGTAACATAATTACAAGGATATACATCTCCTGAGGTCGAAATAGTATAGTGCAATCCCGTTCCTGCATTACAAAACTTCTGTTTTCTTGTAAGTAAAGAATAAAATCTTCCTTCAAAGCAGGCCAAGGTAACTTGATCATAATGTTCGATATACCATTGAGCAAGTAATCTATAGGACTTTCTTAGATCTTCTAATTGTGTTGATTCCCAAGTACATGCAAAATCACATACTGGGTTTATTGTTTTTATCCCTGCTTCATACAAACTAATGACATCTTCATAAAATGATTGTGCAGTTTCTGGGCTAATAGTCATCCGCCCTGTGATCAATATTCCTTCTTCACATAAACGCTGCATGTTTAATAGTACCTTTTTATATGTACCATTATTTTTTTTGTCAATTCTGTTTTTATCATGCGTTTTTTGATTTCCATCAATACTAATCGATACTTCTACTCTGTTTTTCTTTAACAACGCAATAATATCGTCATTAATAATTGTGCCATTTGTTGTAATATAATACCGAATACGTATATTGGATAAAGCCCCTTCAAATGTATTTATGACATCTTTTATCTTTTTATAAGCCAAAAGCGGCTCACCACCAATAAATACAACATACAATGCTGAATCATTATACGCTCGCATCTTATTTTTAACTAATTCCACAATTTCACTTATGGTATTTAATGAAAGTTCTTCAGTTGAATCATGTATTCCTTGATAACAATATTTACATTTTAAATTACAGTTTTTAGTAACTGTTATGCTTATTTCCATACAACTCATTACCTCTAATAAATTCCGACATCATATGCAAATTTATAAAAGTACTGTGTTACATTAATTATTGCATTTATAACTGATTTTTCTGCTGCACTATCATATGTACTCTTATCTTGAGCTTCTTCCGCAAGTGAACTTGAATAAAGCGCCACGCTCTCCAACATCTCCTCAAGGCTCTTATCTGTTGCATATTTATAATAACTATTATCGATCGTATGGTTATTAATTTTATAGGAAGCTCTATTATCATCTACATATTTTTCAAATTCTGTATGATTACTGTTTAAGGCAGTTAAATCTGATGTATGATGTGGTTCGCTCAAATCAGCCACATAATGACTTCCAATCCCTATATATTTTATCGCCAAATTAATCTTACCATTATTATATGCAGAAACCGCTTCATTAAAGTAAGATACTGCCCTTCCCTTAGCCGTTGGAGATGTTTGACCCATCCAATTTTTCCCAGTCTTAGGATTATAAAAATGTCCAGCAAATGTTCCAAAGTCCGTCTCATTCCCATATTCATCTGGCCAATCCGTAAAATACAACAGGTTTTCCAATCTTTCTGCATTAGAAAAAATTTCATCACCTTTATCATTTTGTAATATTCTCACTGAATTTGACACTATATATTGGTGCGTATGATCTATTCCACCAGATTTAAACCTTGCATTTGGATTTTCTGTGTGGTCCAGCGGAACGCCATTTCCATATATATCATCACTTCCTTCCGAAATTTCTATAACTTTGTCAGGAATAGTGTTTTCTTTTGCACTTACCGTTATGGTATTTCCACCTAATGCTAAAATAACGATTGCCAAAATGCCACCAATTTTTTTAATCTTCATAGCTACTCTCCTTTACTAATCAACTTGTTTATCTTATATTAGCACAACAATTTTCCATAATTCTTAACATGTAATTTTTATGAGTCTCTATGTAACTTTTCCGTTTGTTACTTCAATACAAATTGTATGAGTATATGAAAATTACATCTAACATATATTAAATTACATCTACCAAGAACTAAATATAACTCTTTATAATTTTTAATCGTAACCCCCAAAAAATAATTATCTGTATTACAAACACTAAAACGCAAACACTTCCTACTAACTGCATTGTTTCTTTAATATAGATAACATCTGATACAAGTATGATTCGATAGGTGGTAAACGCCCCGATCAAGCACCCCAACACTGTTGGCATAAAGTATACAAATGCTATTTGACTTGTAACTAATTTACTTATTTTTTTCTGCTTCATTCCCAATCTCCGTAGGTTTTCATATACTTCTGCATCATCCCATATTGTGTTGATAAGTTTTAGTCCAATTACCATGACTGCGGACACAAAGGCAACAATAGCGATAAATAACATTAACATAAGATAGGTGGCAAAAGCTTCAAATTGTGTAGACGTACTGCTTAATTTTGAAAGCGGATATAATGACCACACACGGGCAATTCTTGTTTCGTTTCCCTCGAATGGAAGATATTCTGCTTGACTACCAGTTTTTGCAAACGTCGCACTGTTATGCCAATTTGTAAATATTACTCCACCATTGTCAGAAATAACAGCTTGCAGGATATTGTTTTGAAAATCAGCTGTGTCTTTCCAATCTTCTACGTTGACCATATAGGAAACAGCTTTATATTCATCCGCAATCGTAGCCGCAATCGTGCGATAATCTTCATCGTTCAAAATCAAAAACGAGGAAAAAACAGACCGGGTATTAAACAACCCATCGCGACATATTGGCTCATTTTGAGTAAATAGAAACTCCTCCTCTGTTGTTGGATTATAAAAAAGGCTACTATCCGCAAAAAAAGCATTTAACTTATATTTCATACTGCTATCGTAATAAATGGTATAGCTTCCCTTTGGAACAGATATTTCTGTACTGGACAGCATATTAAAATTGTCCTCACTAACAACTATGCGTGAACCCCAATCGTTCTCGCCGTTCTTATAATTATTTTGTACGCCAACCAAAAGACAATCCATAAATTTTATATCGGTAATTGTGGTATTGCTTTCTTCGGCAATTTCAAATATACGTTGCTCAGTCATAGGGTGTTCATAGGTCGCATTGATCATATAGTCATATGGCTCATTGAGAGCAACATTGTATCCGTCAACAAATCCTGCGGCTATGAAGCCAATTCCGAATATCGTAAATATAATGAGAAGTGTCGCTACGAATATGGAACGGGTATATTGCCAGATTTTCTGTTTTAATAGATTGTAAAAAACGATGTTCCGGTAATATACTTTGTCATTATATTTTTTGAGAATATCCCCAATGGATGCACATTGAACAATCAATAGATAAACGCCCCAAATGGCCCCTATCAAACCTATAAAAGCTAACATAGTATAGAGGAAACCTCCGATATTTTGCAAAGTAAAAAATGCAATGATACCGGCAATAACAAGTAGGATGCCTAAAATCATCAAGAACAGATTTCCACTTTTTGCCGCTTCGTTTTCATCAGAGGTCTTAATAATTTTCAAAATGTCAACATTTTTGATATATCTGTAGTTGATTGTCCGCAGTATAAACCAGTTAAGCAAAGAAAACAGTATAACAACAAGTAGCCCCACCCAACCGATACTAAATGCCGTTTCCTGCGTTTCCAAAAATAAATTGAGAAGTGACCAGCCTAGGTAAGCAAGCGGAACCGACAAAAGTAGACCAACTATTGCAGCAATTTGAAACAGAAGCGTGTATTCTTTCACAACAATTTTTTGAACGCTGCGCCGATCTATGCCAAGGGATAGAAAGATTCCTATTTCCTGCGACTTATATTTGAGGAAAATACTGTCTGCATACACAAGAAAAACGACAATACCCAGCATGGATCCAAAAAACATAGCCTGTGAAATTGTTTGCGTTGAACCACCGTCTACCAAGACATTTGTAACAGTAGGACTATATTGCAAAACACCGTATGCTCCTGTCATTGCTATGGAAAAGACAATCGAGAAAAAAAACAGTCCATATTGCTTACGGTTATTCTTAAAAAGTTTTCTGCTAATATCATTAAGCGTCATACCCAGCACCGTTTACCTTTCTTGTAAAGTCCAGTAGCTCGTCAATAAAGCCTTTCGGCTGTCCGTGACGCACCAATTCACCAAATACAATACCGTCTTTTAAGGCAATCACTTTATCGGCATAAGAAGCTGCAAACGCATCATGCGTAACCATAAAAATGGTTGCACCCATTTTAGCTTTTGCGTTCAAAAAAGACTCTATAACAGCTGTACTCGATTTTGAGTCAAGATTACCCGTAGGCTCATCTGCCAAGATGATAGATGGATTGTTAGATAATGCTCTTGCTATAGAAGCCCGTTGTTTCTGCCCTCCAGAAACTTCGGCAGGATATTTTTCCGCAATTTCTTCAATGCCAAAAATAGATAAAAGGCTTTTGGTATTCTGCTCCATTTGACTTTTCTTTTTTTTAGCAATAATCTGTGGTAGAAAAATGTTTTCACGGATCGTCAATCCGTTCAGCAGCATAAAATCTTGGAAAACAAAGCCAAGTTTATGCTGCCTTATTTCAGCAAGTTCATTTTCTTCACCGGTCAGAATATCCTGCCCGTCAAGAATGACCTTCCCTCCGTCTGCGCTGATAAAGCCAGATATTACATTTAACAGTGTTGTTTTCCCGCTTCCGGACGGCCCCATAATAGCGACAAATTCACCATCGTGAATGGTTGCGGTAACCTCCTTTAAAACAGGATAATCTATGCCTTTTGAATGATATGTTTTGGAAACCTTTTCAATCTGTAACATAACTTTTACCTTTCTTCATTACTAAATTTTCATTTACAAGTTTATTCTAAAAGGCAATTTTCAAATATCTATCAAATCTATCAAATCAACACCACCCGTCTAACGGGTGGTTTGCTCTGAGGCTATAAGCCTCTGT
>DVHN01000007.1 GCA_018712075.1 Candidatus Fimimorpha faecalis | reverse complement strand
GAATTTAACCTCGATTAAGAGGTCTGTATACCAATATCGATAGATTTTGAAAAGCACCCTAAGGGAGCTTTATTAAAGTTACCCTTTTTTACCATCGATAATGAAAAGAAATTTTTGCTAATTCATACTTGACTTTTCATAGCTGGTCTCCTTAACATAATTTTGATTTAATCTCACTATTATTGCAAACTTTGATATTCAGATAAAACAATAAGCACCACGTAAAAATTAGTCGCAAATGCGGTTCTTTGTTCAATATTATCATTACAATTACGATCAAAACCAGTTTTGTTAATATGTTTATGTTTTTGATTCTCATTATTCCTACACACCAACTAAGAGCGTACCAAACTCCAAGTAGGCCGAATACGCTCATCATATAAGTTACCGTTGATGTATCCGCAACATAAAGCATGTTCTGGTTCACATAATTAACTCCTGCTCCAAATAATATGTGATCAAAAAAAATAGTCAAGTTATGCCAAATTGCCAAATACCTGGTTGATTCCTTTACATTATCGCTCAATAATTTGGCAAAATATGAATTATTTCTTAATGGAGTATTCATAATAACCGTATCCATATTAAGCAAAATAAAAATAAAAGCAAATAGCATAACAAAATATATTACATTTTTAATTAGATTTCCTTTTTTTAAATCAATATTTTTCAACAAAAACAACGATAAGCAAAGGATACACAATACAAAACCTGCGGATGAATTTGCCGTCAAAAAGCATAGAAAAAACAAAGCAATTCTTAATTTTCTGATTTTTTCTCTAAAAAGAATTTCAAATACCATTGCTATCGTCAAAGCTGTGGCAAACAAACCTGGCTCCCAAAACATTCCACAGTTTCTATCTGAATCACGCGTTAATACATTAAATACAAAACCAATGGCATACTCTTTACCGTTTGAATTATATATTCTTGGCAAAATATCGAGGAAGTCCGTATAGTTATAAAGTATATATCCTATTATTGCTATTGCAGAAACAATTGTCATCAATTTAAGATATATATCAACTACTTTACAAAATGGAATGGTCGTGGCAATCCCGTATGCAAACATAATGCCAGAAATTATAATTAAATAATAATATACATTGCTTCCGTCAAGAATCATCGTGAAAAAAGGCGGGATAACAAAAGACATTAATAAAAATAAATTCTTAGCATAGGATTTTCGAATGTTTATAAAATAAATCCCAACATAAATAATTGCACCAAAGTACACAATATAAGATAACTGCTCATAGATGGTTTGAAAAGCATGTCCACTTGTAAAAATCAAAGCTAAGAGAAGAAAAATATTGAATATTCTACTTTTTATGATGATCACCGCAAATTCTTTCCTTACAAAACTGTTTTATGCTAACATTAATAGGAATATCAAAAATTCCTCGAATAAAACGAGCCAAATCAGCTTTCATTCGCCGTTTAAACGGATACAATATAATTTTACCAATTCTTTCTTCAAATTCCGAATCAATTAGTAAGGTTTTGGGATGGATTAAAGGGAAATCAATAGGATAAGAATTCATACCACAAAACCTTTGAGTCATTACAAAATCCATGCTATTTCCACCGTGCTCAGAATCCTCGTCTACGCCTATATTTTTTATTTGATTTTTACAAGGACATATCCCGAATAAATTATTTGCTTTAATTGTTAAATCCATTTGATAGTCCCATGAACGTGGTTTTTTCCCGGACGATATTAAAGAAAATTCTTTTAGCCATGCATCTCGATATTGTAAAAAAACCGCCCTGTTACAATATACGTTGCTAACTCGTTCCATCGTTATACTATCTTTACATAATTCCAATTTGCCATCATAAAACCGTTCGAATTTACTGCTCCATGATGCCCAACCACAAGGTAGCATGTGACGTGTAAAAACATAGCTTTCCCCAGACTTTGGCTTATAATCACCTAAATAATTTGTTCCGCATATCCATAAAATGCGTGTATCGTTTTCATATTTAATCAACATTTCTTTACAAAAGCGGAAGAAACTAAGTTCTGGCAAATTATCATCCTCCAAAAAAACAGCCCATTTTTCATGCCTTAAGACCCATTTTGCTCCTTCTCCAATATTTTCATAAACTCCCCGATTTTGTTTTGCATAATTCTTAATCACCTTGCATTCCCAATCTATCTGTTGTTCTACAAGTTCTCGGCACTCGTTAGCTTGCTTTATTTCTTCTAAATTCCGTCCTTGATCCGCCAAAATATAAAGTTTTTTAGGCTTTATTTCACTAATGCGTTTAATAATTTCAACAGCTTTTTTTCTTTTAAATATAAAAAGCACTACTGGAATATCAAATTTCTCCATCAAATCTTCATTACCTCATCTCTTAATAGTATGAATTTTTAATCTAATTTTCTCTGGTACAAATGCACCATATATAGAAACTAGAGTTTTCTTTCTGCATGTCCATGTAAAATATGTTTTTAACCATAGTCCACTATAACCTTTTTTTAGTATGTCACTCAAAAAGGCTGTTCTTTCTTTTGGGCGTTTGATCGAGTGAGTAAAATTATCATTCGAAACAATTGCCTCTTTCTCTGATAAATATTCTAGAAAAGTGAAACAATTTGATACATTTAAAAAAAGATCTGACCCTTTCTCTGTATTCACTCCAATAACAGATATTCCTTCTTTAAATCTCTTTTTATATTTAGCCCAGGAACCCCAAAAGTCACCTATTGTTAAATCAGTAGCTCTCTCAGGCTTTGCAAATTTACATTGATAACATGATTCACGAAGGTCTAAACCATAAAAAAATGCACTAAAATATGCTGGAAGAATAGGCCATTTATCATACAGCTTCCCCTGCTTCTCATAAATAATATGTGTTCGATGTTCTGATCCCCAACCATCCCGACTTTTGTCACGGAAACGGATATCTTTTATTTTTCCTCCCAAACTTTTTTCCAAATATTTTTTGTACATTCTAAATAGTCCAGGTGATGGAACACCATGACATAGTATTTCCACACAGTAGAGCTTAGAATAGTCCTTGTCAAGAAATAAGCGTAACGCAGCAATCTGACATGCTGTTCCAGTAAACAAGATCATTTCATTAGAATTAAGATGATCCAGAATCTCTGTAAAACAGTGTTCCACTCTGCTCTGTACATATTTGGATCCATACATCTTTTCGATGTCCTGCTTTCGATTACTGAGTATATGGATTGCTTCCATCTCATCTGTATAGATACATCCACACACATATCCTCCATTACGAATTATGTATTCTGCTAAAACGCCAAATACACCGCCAGATGAGCTTTTTATCAGCACTTCGTTATCTTTAATTATTCCACAATAATAACTCCGGTTATATTTACTATATAACCCGTCTGCCGCAGTAGTTGCAGGGCAAGTGTTCAAACACAGACCACAGCCCACGCATTTTGAACTATCAATTTTCGGGAACCGAAATCCCTCTTCATCTTCAACCATCAAAACACATTGTTTCGGACATTTTACAGAGCAAAGGCCACAGCCCGTACATTGATTTTTTTCGATTTTTTCAATTGTTTTACTCATTGTCTATCCACGCCTTACTTCCTACAGACATCTGAAATAAAATCCAATAATTTCTTTGCCTGTTTTTCGTTCGTTTTTTCATTCATCACAAATGCTTTAGCTTGCATCCCAAATTCGTAATATTCTGTTTCTTTCTTGCCAAGGACATCTTGTAATGTTACAAGCATACCATCTTCTGACTCATCATCAAAAAAATATACGTATGGGTAATATTCTGACGGCATTCCAGGAAGCCTTGTGGTACATAAAGGCGTACCGGAGGCCATACACTCCAACGTTTTTGAAGGAAAGGAATATTTCACATATTCCGCATCTGTCAGTCTCGGATTTAAAAGCAACGTGGCTTTAAGCTGCTTTTCCACAATCAAAGAATTAGGCTGGACACCATAATATTTTATGTTTTGAACTTTAGTTGTTAGTTCTTTCAAATCCTTTTGATAATTTCCATCTCCATATATATGTAATTCCCAGTCTCTGAATTGTCCACGTACAAAAGCATTTACAAGCCTTTCAATACCAAATTCCTTATGAATCCCGCCTGCGTACATTGCGATTTTTGGATGGCTCTTCTCTGACAAACAATTATTTCTTTGCTGCATTTTACCATCGCAATGGCCTTCCAGAACGATATACGGTTTACCCTTTTTATTGACAACAGAATTCATCGCTTCTGTCAACAAAAGATATGCATCATATTTTTCCAAATTTTTTGACGAATTCTTCTCGGCATATTCAGCAACCTTACGCCTTATAAAAGAGTAATTCTTCCGGCGTGCACCCGATGTATACCCTGGCACGTCTGTTACTATTCCCACAACAGGTATGCCATACTTCTTTCCACATGTTCTGGCTGCATTGGCAAGAGACTGGTTTAACACATCACAAATAATTACACAATCCTTGTTTCTACTATAAATCCTTCTAATATCTTTTTTCGCCTGAATAATTCGTGTCCACTGACGTAAAACTGGCAGATTAAGAAAAGAACCGTATATATATTGTATTTTGCCAACGGTTTCCCTCTCTGCTAGAAACAACACCCTTTTTGTCCACTGACGATTCACAGGAAATGCCGAAAGCGCATAAAGTTGGCCGTCCAGATTTTGTGCAATTCCCTCCATCAAAAGGCAATGGTATTTTTGTGCCTGGGGAAGTTTACGGGTAATTCCTTTTTCTCTTAATTCATTAAATTTTTCATCAGAGCAACTACTTGATAAATAAATAATATTCATAACTTTAACCTTCTGATATTTCTGCAAGCGCACTTAGCAGTGCCTTTCTCGACTCTTTTCTAAAGCCTTTAATCACTTGGTTAGCATAAGAATAATCAATTTCATTTTCCAACTGTTTCAATTCTTCCGTACAATGTATTACTCTCTTCTCAAGTCCTACATATTCGAGTAAGTCATTTATTCTTGCATTCGTTTGTTCTCCCGGAAGAAGTGTTGCAAACTGCTTTTCAAACATCAGAGAGAACATAGTTGCATGGAAGGATGCTGAAAGCACAAAATCCGCATGAAGTATATAACCAAGTATTTCTTCCGGACCTGCGTCTTTAATGAAATAATCACAATAGCATTTCTTCTTAAATCCACAGATATGGACAATCTTCAGTCCCATCTTCTTAGAAAATATTTCTATTGCCTGATCAAGAAGTTCTCCTGAGTCCGCAAGATACATAACCGCATATGGTTCGTCAATTTTCGGTTCCACAGCTATAGATTCAAATTCTTTTATATCCAACAAGCCAACCGGATCAATCACATGGCTGACTGGGTTTGTTGCATATTTCCGAAACAAACCAACCGTACTTTGCTCTCTAAGCATAATTGATTGAAATTTTTCAACCGATGTGGCAAGTTTCATTAATTCTTCATTAGAATAATTATCTCTCCCCATACTGGTTCCATAGGCAATTTTTCTTATACTGTTAGTAAATGCCAATTTATATGCGCCGTCATTTCCACAAGGATGATATGTATTCCAAAGTTGATCGCCGCCAGCAATAAAAATATGATCACTGCCCTTATAGAACATTTCCAGTTCTGCAACGCTGCTAAACTGTTTGTTCGACAAAACTTCATATTTGGAAATGAAGTCTTCAAATTTTCTTTTCCTATTAGCATATGAAACACGATTCAAAGCTCGCCCAACAATTGTTTTCAGTTTATTTCTTCCAAGCTCATAATATCCTGGTCTGTAATCAATGATCTCCGTTTCATATCCATTCATTTCCAGGAAATGAGCCAGAGCATACGCCTGAAAAACGGAACCAAAATTATGTATATGATGAATTGTAATAATTGAACACTTCATATCTATTACTTGCACCTTTGTTAATTATTTTTCCCTGCATCTATCATCAGCATAAATGCTTTATAAAACTCCATATCATAGGATTTATGACGTCTTAGCGCATCCTGCAGGCATAGTAATCGCCACCATCTTCTTGACAAAGTGCGAAACAAAACTCCCTGATCCCTAATATATTTCTCATCATATCCATTACTCCAACTAGAAGCTCGCTCCTCTGTCAAAGTTGCAATATATTCCGGCACCGCATAAATCTTCAGTTTACTTTTTAGACAAGCATTTAAAAAAAGATTATCCTCGCCATGGCAATGTTCCGTTCCCCCGCCAAAACACTGGTTAAAATAAATACCGTATTTTTTAATACTGGCAAGACGTATTGCTATTCTAGCAGTTCCATATCTCAGATAATTCAGATATCCAACTTTGCATTCCTTAGTAATCACCTTACGTGTGATGACTTGTTCTTTAAGATTAAACACAATTACATCTGCATCAGGATACCTCTGAAAAGCATTTTTAATGATTTCACTATAATTATCCTCATAAACCATATCATCATCCGCAAAAAGACAAATATCGGCATCAGCTCTCATAAGTGTATTATTTCTATTGAGCCCAACTCCTCTTTCGGCAAAATTCAGATATTGTATCTTCTGATCACCTATGTTAAATATCTCCACAGAATTGAAACTGCACTGATTGCCTACAATGGCATCCGTCTTAATATTCATTTTATTAATAAGTGAATGATCGTTCTGATTCATTGCTGCCACCAGTACTTGAATTCTCATCGTATTACCTCTGTATATACTTTCTTTTTTTATAAAAGCCAAATACTAAGTTTCTTCCGGTATTTACCAGACTTCTCACTGCCCCCTGTTTCTCAGCTTCTCTAAAGAGTTTATAATGCCAACCAATCATCGTTTTGATGCTATGAGTACTGACGCTTCCAGCTCGACCTCTTCTGTATTTACCTAAATATTCATCAAGTAAATAGCAGTCTACCCTTTTACACACCTTAAGCCATATAGCATAGTCATTATTCTTCTTGATGTCCTCAATCTGGATCAATCCAATCTTCTCTGCGTCATACATTACGGTAAGACATCCCGGCCAGCAATAATTGAACATTCCGGTCTTTGTAATTTTTTTGGGTCCGGTTACTTTTACGCCGGTGCTGTTCCCGTCCATATCCATCTCTTCATAATTTGTATATGAAAAGAAATAGCCATTACTCTCCATAAAAGCAATTTGCTTTTCAAGTTTCTCAGGCATCCAAAGATCATCGGAATCAAGGAAAGCTATCCATCTTCCTTTTGATTCTCGAAGAGCTCTATTTCTACTTATAGCAGCTCCACTGTTTTTCTCATTTTTAAGATACTTGATTCTCTCATCTTTAATGTATGCAACGACCTGATCTGTATTGTCTGTCGAGCAATCGTCCACAACAATGAGCTCCCAATTCTGGTATGTCTGATTTAGAACGGATTGGATTGTCTCACTAATGTATGGAGCTGTATTATAGGACGGCATAATGATAGAAACTAAATCATTCATCTACATTAACCTTTTCTTTGATTATTCTACATGGGGTGCCTACAGCTGTTGCGCCGTCAGGAATATTACGATTAACCAAGGTACAGGCCCCAATAACGGAGCCTTTTCCAATTCTCACTCCTTGGCTCTCCCCATCTGCATTTTTACTGATAATACTTGCCCTCATTCCTATGTAAGCTCTGTCATCAACATGTATCGGTAAATGCTCCTGATTTCTTCCATGACATGCAAAATAGACGCCATAAGAAACGATTACATCATCTCCAAAAGATAATAGGTCATAACACATGTCGTCTAAATAACAGTGCATACCAATGAACGGGTTTTTGCCAATCTTAAACCCTGCAAGTCGGTATATCCAAATCCGCAACTTATTAAACGGACAATTAGAGGCAACCGTGTTGGTAAGCCATTTTCGAATGGGTTTCATGATTAATCCAAATACACTGTAATTATAGTCTTCAGGAGGCTCTTTTTTATTGATTGCTCGATATAGTGTTCTTGCCAGACTCATTTGCTATTAACCTCCCGTTGTTAGTTCTACTTTTTAGTACTCACAATAAATACTCAATATGTTTTCCAATAAATCTTATTCCTTCTCAAACTTTTAAAGTGGCCCTAAAGTTAATTATTCTCTTATCCTCCCAATAACTTCCTGGCTTCTTCCTGCTTCTTGTCGTATTCTTCCTTGCTGACTTTCCCTGCTTTCAAAAGAAAATCTCCAAAATCATCGGTGATATCTATCTCATCAACCGTTCCTCCCTCGATTCCTTTCTCTTTAAAGAAAACCTGTTTTACAGTATTGATGATTATTTTCACATCACCCAAAAAGGTAATATTCTCAATATATTCAATATCGGTAGCCAGCTTTGCATCCCAGGATAACGCATTTCTTCCTCTTGTTTGAGCCAGACCACTAAGTCCCGGTTTCGCAGTATGACGCATTCTCTGTGCATCGGTCATAAAAACCATATCCCGTACTAGTTGTGGTCTTGGGCCAATTATACTCATATCACCCTTCAAAATATTAAAGGCCTCCGGCAGTTCATCCAGCGAAGTAGCTCTAAGTGCTTTTCCAAATTTACCTAAACGAACATCATCCGGCAGAAGGTTTCCGTTCTCATCTCGTTCATCAGACATTGAGCGAAATTTATACATATAAAAGATTTTTTCCCTTCCTGTTTTAGTGTCAATCTTACCAGGTCGAGGCTGCCTAAACAGCACTGGTGAACCGAGCTTCACACGAACCAAAATTGCAACAATGATGTACAGCCAGCTAAACACGATGATTGCCGCCAATGAGCAGACAATATCCATCAACCGCTTGATGTATAATTCGTAAACCCCACACTTTCTATCCAATTGAATATGTTTGTTTACATCGTCAATATTCTCCTGTTGCATCATTCTCTCCTACTCAAAACACTTTCTAATAACTTCAATAATCCTACCCTGCTCTTCAACCGTAATCTTATTATCAGACGGCAAACACAAACCACGCTCAAAAATATCTATTCCCACATCAACTGTCCCATTCTCTTTGATATACGCATTGCTCCTACCTCGTCCGTTACCCTCTCTGGTAACAAACCCATTCATCCGGTAAATCGGCTGCATATGCATGGGCTTCCAGATCGGCCGACCCTCAGCGTTGATGGAACTTATTGCCTCCAAGATCTCAGTCGGGCAGGATTTTCCATGCTCTGGTATATACAGGGCTTCCTTTTCTCCTCTTACCTGCTGACACATAGCATCCTTATCAATAATCAAGCAACTCAGCCAGTAATTTGGCTCACATTCCTCAGGTATCGGATTCATGCTCACCGGCAGATCTTTCAGTCCATCTCTATACCGCTCATATATCTCCTTCTTCTGCTGTATATGCTCTTCCAAATATGGGAACTGTCCTCTCACCACTCCGGCAATCACATTACTCATCCGGTAGTTGTATCCCAGTTCTTCATGCTGATACCAGAAAGCATCCTCACGGCTCTGTGTAGACCACTTACGAACCTTATCAGCATCATCTTTGGAATCTGTCAGGAACATTCCCCCAGATGACCCAGTAATTATTTTGTTCCCGTTAAAGCTGATGCAGCAGTAATCTCCAAAATTTCCGGTTTGTTTCCCTTTATATGTAGCACCGAGCGACTCTGCTGCATCCTCAACGATTAATGCACCGTGCTTATCGGCAATAGCCCTGATCTCATCAATCTTTCCGGGAGTACCGTACAGATGTGCTGTAACGATCAACTTTACCTCCGGATAAATTTCAAACGCCTTCTCAAGAGCAGCCGGATCCATATTCCAGGAATCGTATTCTGTGTCGATAAACATAGGGATTCCACCTTCGTAAACCACGGGATTTACGGTAGCATCGAAAGTCATATCCGAGCAGAACACCCTGTGACCTGCTAGAGCACCTTTTCCTAAATCTGTCTGACCGTATAATCGTTCCCCTGCCAGCTTCATAGCCAAATGAAGAGAAGCGGTTCCGGAAGATAAAGCCACTGCATACTTGCAGCCGACTTTTTCTACCGCCATACGTTCGACTTCGTTTATATTCACCCCCACTGTGGACATCCAGTTGGTTTCAAAAGCCTCGATCATATATTTCAGTTCTTCTCCGTGCATTGTGGGAGAAGAAAGCCAAACTTTTGAATCGAATGGTTTCATGTTGTCATCCTTGTTAAACATAGTCCTTAGCTCCTCTAATTAATCTCTCCTGTATACATCCCGTGTGTACACCTTCCCGGCCACATCATCCAAACAACTATCATATCGATTAGCGATAATGGCCTGACTGATTCTCTTAAACTCATCAAGATTATTCACAACCCGACTCCCGAAAAACGTGCTGCCATCCTCTAACGTCGGCTCGTAAATCACCACGACAGCACCTTTCGCCTTGATTCGTTTCATAACACCCTGAATGCTACTGTGCCGGAAATTATCACTATTGCTCTTCATGGTCAGTCGATACACGCCAACAACGACCTCTTTTTCACGATCCGCCACATAATCGCTGTCCTCGCTATACGAGTAATAACCCGCCTTACGGAGAACCTGATCGGCAATAAAATCCTTCCTTGTCCGATTGCTTTCTACAATCGCTTCAATCAGGTTTTCAGGAACATCAGCATAATTCGCTAAGAGCTGCTTTGTATCTTTCGGCAGGCAATAACCGCCGTAACCGAACGAAGGATTGTTGTAATGACTGCCAATCCTCGGATCCAAACACACGCCATTAATAATCTGCTGTGTATCCAACTCCTTCATCTCAGCGTATGTATCCAGTTCATTGAAATAGGAAACTCGTAACGCCAGATATGTATTTGCAAAAAGCTTCACAGCCTCTGCTTCTGTGAATCCCATGAACAACGTGTCTATATCTTCTTTTATTGCGCCCTCCTGCAACAATCTAGCAAAATCGTGTGCAGCATTTACTAACCTTTCATCATTCTCATCCGTACCAACGATGATTCTGCTTGGATACAGATTGTCATACAGTGCCTTGGATTCCCGTAAGAATTCCGGGCTGAACAGGATATTATTCGTACCATATTTCTCCCGCACAGATTTCGTATATCCAACCGGAATCGTGGATTTAATCACCATGATGGCATCCGGATTCGATTTAAGAACCAGTTCTATCACGGATTCCACAGCAGATGTGTCAAAGAAATTTTTATTACTGTTATAATTCGTTGGCGCGGCGATAATCACAAACTCCGCATTCTTATAAGCTGAGGCTCCATCTAATGTGGCTGTGAGATTCAACTCTTTCTCTGCTAAGTACTTCTCTATATATTCGTCCTGAATCGGCGAAACACGCTTATTAATGAGATCAACTTTCCCCGGAACAATATCCACAGCTGTCACCTGATTATGCTGCGCCAAAAGAACAGCTAATGACAATCCAACATATCCAGTTCCAGCTACAGCAATTTTCTTATTCATCCATACTATCTCCCATGTAGTTTCTTAAAATGTTTCTATCTTTACTGCCCTTTGTTGGGAACAAATGACTCTCATACATAATTTCTGTAGTACATATTTCATGTACCCCCCTGTGGACATTCTTCTGCCCACCCATTTTCTCTCGGAAATGGTCTATTCGAGACGCTCGTTTTTGTAATAACTATACAAAAACACTCATCTAAACCACCCGTTTTCACACTATCTCTTGTACAACATCAACAAATCCAACCAAAACAGGGGCATTCTATTCCCCCTCGGAACTCGTCTTTTCGAGACATTCCTACACTTCTCATCCAACGGTTCAACCCATCTCGTATACGCTTATACATCTCATCCATCGACTCAGCCTCTTTTTGAGACGTTCATTTTTATAATAACTATACAAAAACATCCTCCAAAACCACTCATTTTCACCCTCATTTTTGTCTATTTATTACAAATCAATTTTCTAACTATCCGTCTCAAAGACGTTATTCCCATTTTTATATGCAGTAAACATTCCTGTTTGTGCTAAATCATTCTGCTTTTGTCGCAGCGATTTCCCCATATAATTCTTGATAGATTTTCCCTTTCTTTTCCGATCCGTTGATTGCTGGATGATAGGTGGATACCATCTGCTCTACGATTCTTCGAATATCTCCTCGATTTTCATAGGCAGCCTGCATTAGATCATTCAGCTGTAACAAAAACTGTTCTTGGTCAAATGGAATCGGATTTCCAATATGAATGAGTTTGTTTGGTGTTTTTCTCATTCCTTCTTCTGCCATGAGTTTCTCTTCATAGAGTTTTTCTCCTGGTCTTAGTCCTGTGTATGTAACTTTAATATCTATATCTGGCTTATAACCTGATAATTTAATTAGGTTTCTTGCCAACGTATCAATCTTGACTGGCACTCCCATATCGAGTACAAAGATTTCTCCGCCTTTGGCATAGGTTCCTGCCTGTAGTACAAGACTTACTGCTTCTGGTATCGTCATAAAGTAACGAATGATATCTGGATGGGTTACGGTTACTGGTCCTCCTTTTTGTATTTGTTTTTTAAACAATGGAATAACCGAACCGTTACTTCCCAATACATTTCCAAATCGTACCGCTACAAACTCAGTTCGAATGGAATTTTCTTTTCCTGCATTCATTCGAAGGGTCTGTATCTTGACTAGCTTTTCTTCTTTATGGGTAAAGAGGTTTGGAAGTTGATTGACAGTGCCTTCTTTTATTGCTCTATCAAATGCCTGTATCACCATTTCACAAAGCCGTTTGCTGGCTCCCATAATGTTCGTTGGATTGACCGCTTTATCGGTGCTGATTAAGACGAAACGCTGACAGCCATTCAGCATTGCTGCATAGGCAGTTTTATAGGTGCCAATGACATTGTTTTTGATGGCTTCGCAAGGACTTACTTCCATTAATGGAACATGTTTATGCGCCGCTGCATGGTAGACAATCTCTGGCTGATAGGTTTCAAATACTTGTTGGATTCTTCGGCTGTCTCGAACGGAGCCAATCAATACTTTTAAGTTTAAATAAGGATATTTTTCTTTCAACTCCTGTTCAATGTCATAGGCATTGTTTTCATAAATATCAAAAATAATCAGCTGTCTTGGTTCATGTCCTGCAATTTGCCTGCATAATTCACTTCCAATCGATCCACCGCCGCCAGTAACTAAAATCGTTTTTCCACGAATATATTGAAAGATTTCTTCCATATTGACTTGAATTGGATCTCTTCCTAGCAGGTCTTCAACCGCCACATCTTTCATGGCTTTAATACTAACCTCTCCCGTTACAAACTGATAAAGGCCTGGAAGATTTTTAAGTTCGCATCCTGTTTCTTTACAAATATTTAGAATATCTCGTTTTTCCTCTGCACTGGCGCTTGGAATCGCAAGGAAGATTTTATCAATATGATATTTCTCCACATTTAATAAGATTTCTTCTCTGCCTCCAACAATAGGAACTCCTTCGATATATCGATTCCATTTATTGGAATTATCATCAATGATGCAACAAATCTTTACATTCGTCTCTTTTGATTTCATGGAGTCTCTTAGTATCATCTGTCCTGCCGCACCTGCTCCAATCAGCATCACACGACTTGTATAAGTTTCTTCTCCGTGTCTTCTGCTGCGTTCCAGCAAAATAAAACGATAAGAAAATCGAACTCCGAGAACAAGCAAAAACTGAATTCCCATTCCAACTAAGTAATAGGAAATCGGCATACGTTCAAATAATACAGTAATTCCAACGACATGAACAACGGAAGTAATGACAGTAGCCATAATGATCCGGAGCATTTCGCTATAACTTGCAAATCTCCAAATACTTTGATATAGACGTAACATCCAAAAGATAAAAACACAACAAATGGAATAAATTGGAATAAATTTCAAGTAAGCAGAAAAATAATTTCCTGGTATCATAGAAGCCTTGCAGTCAAATCGAAACCAGAGTGCGAAAAAGTATGCCATATTAACTGCTACAATATCATATCCTACTAGAAGTAATGCTACGATATACCAATGCTTTAATTGCTGTCGGTAATAAGACACCGTTTCCCTTATTTTTTTCATTTTACTCTCCTCTTTTTCATTTGCAGCAGATGTTCTGCTTACAAATCTTTCCCCATAATTTGAAATCCCAGATGGATTTCTTGTTTTTCTCCCAAAAACTGCGTTTGTATGATTGCAGTTCTTCGATGTAAGTCCAGTTTCACAAGTTCTTTTTTATAATTCTTTAAACTTCCATCGATAATTTCTACTGTCTTATCTTCATTCACACGAATTACACTCAGTTTTAATAAATGCGTCTCATCTCCCCAACGCAATATAAAGTCTACTTCTTCTTTCTGAAGCGGTGTGAACTGTTTTGAATGAAGCAATTCACTTAATTCTGGCGTCTGTTCGAACAATTGAGTTACTTCTTTTTCCTGATTGGTATGTACAAAAATATAAGGGGGAAAAACGATTTCTTGAACTTTATGAAACCTTCCTCCAAATTTCTTCATTCGTTCTCTTTGCAAGAAAAAACACTCTTGAATCAGAGTGTTCTTGCTTTTCTTATTTATTTTCTCTTGTATCATTTGGCAAAAGTACTCCTCTTGCCCTTTTTTTACTTGTAGTGTATACCACATAATACCTCCAAAAGGGTAGGCTTCGCCATTCACAATGAACCATTGTGAAATTATTATTCTATATTAGCTATCCTTCTATTTTTTTCTGTGCCGAGCTTCAGAAAAGAATATCCAGACAGTTTTAAAAAATTTTAATCCGTTACCATCCAACAAAATTAAAATTTTCTATTTATCTTCATTATCTGAAATAAAGAAAGATTTTCTCTTCTTAGATAATTATAGCAAAGATTTCCTTGTTGTCAATATAAAAAATAAATTAGAATAAAACAAAATGATTTGATGAATTATGAGAAAAACTGTATAATATCGCCAATTTTACAATTATTTATCTCCTATAATTTAACAAAATTCCCAGAATGATACATTATTTTTTACAAACAGAAAGTACTTTCATAAAAATTTTTTTATATTACACAAAAAAACCAGATAGTACTGTAATATATTAAGCAACTATCTGTTTTTTTAATATTTATTTAATAAATAACTTAAGTTTTCTAAATAGTTGAATTCGCTCTCTGCTTTTTTTCCAATCTTTTCTAAAGGTACTGATTGGATGTTTTCTATTCAAAGCAAGTTGTATATAAAGACCAATTTGATAAATCCAGGCAAACGGACGTAATATCCAATATTTTTCTGTTAACTTCCAATTATTTCTACCATTATACTGTAATTTTTTTAAGAACTCCAACAGGTTTTTATCTACGGATAGAACCTCTACTCCCCGTTCTTTTTCCGCCGCTTTTTTTCCAAAATTTCCCTTTTCTATAAAATATTCCAACAGCTTCTCACATAATTTCTGATCTGCTGAGAGACACCACGTTATTCCTTCTGTTGTTAATCCAAGATATATCTGACTCATTCTTGTAACGGTTATTGCCATTGTTTCCAATCCAATTTTTTGAAGAATTGGCTGAAATTCTGTTTTCCATATTTCATCATCCAATTCTTGATTTACGAACATACTCCAATCTAATATTTGACGTAATCCTAGTCCAGTTTTTAAATGTTGTGCGATGTGAAGAAGCAATACCAATCCATTTTGTAAGCGAGGAAATGTAGGAAATTCCCAATGTTCTATTTTCTTTTGTTCTGCCAAAACAAGTCCATTTTCCATTAATGTTTGAAGATATTCCCGATGATTTCCAACATGATTTCTAGCAATAATAGATAAACTTTTATGGACTTCAAACGTCACTTTGTTCTTTTTGAATGCAATATGGTGCGGGGAAGTTTGTTTTTCATGAACGTTTCGATATCCATTCTCAATCATTATTTTACATGCTTTCTGAAAATCGTTTGGATCAACCCAAAAATCAATATCTCCCATCGATCTTACTTCTGGTTTTGGATAATAAATTGCCGCCGCCATTCCTTTCAAGATTACAATATGGATATGATTTTGTTTCATTAATTGAATTAAATTTTCCTGTTCTTGTATTAGTTTTATCCAGAAAGCTGTCTGGAGCATTATCAATTTATCCCATTGTTTCTTTGTTTCCAGATCCAGTACATTCTGACTGCAAAGCCATTCATATGGAATTCCTGCAATGGTTTGATCTTTCATTTCTTGAAAGATTTCTTTCCATTCAATTTTCGCAGGTAATTCTATATCTTTTTGAAACAGAGCGGCTTGAATGACATCCAATATAATTTTATATTTCTCTCTATCTTGCAATTTATAGACTCCTTATCTTCAAAATGATTATTAGCCATCCTATTTTGAATTAATCTCGTCCAAACAGATCTCTTGTATATACCTTTTCTTTTATATCATCCAATACATTATCATACCGATTTGCAATTACAGCTTGACTTTTTTTCTTAAACTGTTCTAAATCATTGACAACTCTGCTTCCAAAAAAAGTGCTTCCGTTCTCCAATGTTGGCTCATAAATAATCACGGCAGCGCCTTTTGCTTTAATCCGTTTCATAACTCCCTGAATTGATGACTGTCGGAAGTTATCGGAATTACTCTTCATGGTTAAACGATACACTCCTACTATAACTTCCTTCTCTTTTCCCTTATCAAATTCACTATTTGCTTCATAGGCTCCAGCAATTTCTAGTACACGATCTGCAATAAAATCTTTTCTAGTACGATTACTCTCTACAATTGCTTCGATTAAATTTTCTGGCACATCTTTATAATTTGCCAAAAGTTGCTTTGTATCTTTTGGCAGACAATATCCACCATAACCAAAGGATGGATTATTATAATGGGTGCCAACCCTTGGGTCCAGGCATACTCCATTAATAATTTGTTGCGTGTTCAGTCCCTTCATTTCCGCATAGGTATCTAATTCATTAAAATAAGACACTCTTAATGCTAAATATGTGTTTGCAAACAGCTTTACTGCTTCTGCCTCAGTAAAATTCATAAACAGCGTTTCGATATTTTTCTTGATTGCTCCTTCTTGCAAAAGTTTTGCAAATGTATGAGCTGCTTGATTTAATTTCTCATCTGATGGATCGGTTCCTACAATAATTCTACTTGGATATAAATTGTCATACAAGGCTTTTGATTCCCGAAGAAATTCTGGACTGAATAAAATATTATTTGTTTTGAACTTTTCTCGTACTGATTCGGTATATCCAACTGGTATCGTAGATTTTATCACCATGATTGCATTTGGGTTATACTCCATTACCAATGCAATCACTTTTTCTACCGCCGTTGTATCAAAAAAGTTTTTCTTACTATTATAGTTTGTTGGAGCTGCAATGATTACAAAATCTGCCCCTGTATAAGCTGCTTCTGCATCCAATGTAGCGGTCAAATATAGTTTCCTTTCTGCGAGATATTTTTCTATATATTCATCTTGAATCGGACTTTTTCTATGATTAATTAGTTCTACTTTTTCTGGAATAATATCAACTGCCATTACCTCGTGGTTCTGTGCCAAAAGTGTGGCAATAGAAAGTCCTACATATCCAGTTCCTGCTACTGCAATTTTCATTTTCTCTCTTCTCCCTTATTTTTATAAAACTCTTTATACCATTCAGCAAACTTTCTTAATCCTTCTCTAAGTGGAGTAGACGGTTTGAAGCCAAAGGTGTCTTCCAATGCTTTTGTATCTGCATAAGTAACTGGTACATCTCCTGGCTGCATTGGCACTAATTTCTTATGCGCCTCAAAATCGTAATCACCTGGAAGTACCTTAGCCCGAATTAATTCTTGCTGCAAAATATCTACAAATTCTAGCAAGTTTTCTGGTTGGCTATTTCCAATATTATAAATAGCGTATGGAGAGATCGGGAGTCCATCCTCTCCGTTTCTTTTGCCAGGTGCTTCTTGCATCACAAGTTTTACCCCTTCTACAATATCCTCAATATAGGTAAAATCTCTTTTACAGTTTCCGTAATTAAAAATCTCAATTGTTTCATTATTACAGAGTTTATTTGTAAACCCAAAATAGGCCATATCTGGGCGTCCAGCAGGACCATAAACAGTAAAAAAACGCAATCCAGTGGATGGAATATTATATAATTTTGCGTATGCATGGGCCATTAATTCATTTGATTTTTTGGTTGCTGCGTAGAGAGAAACGGGATTATCTACTTTATCATCTATGGAATATGGTATTTTTTTATTCGTTCCATAAACAGAAGAAGAACTTGCATAGACCAAATGCTCCACTCCATCCCTTCCCCCATCATAAGAATGCCGACATGCCTCTAAAATGTTATAAAATCCAATTAAATTAGACTCTATATATACATCTGGATCTGTAATAGAATAACGAACTCCTGCTTGAGCTGCCAGATTTACTACGATAGACGGTTTATAATCATTGAAAATACCCTCAACCTTGGTTTTATCTGCAATAGAACTTTTTATAAATATCCATTCTGATTCTGGATGGGATACTGCCATAGTTTCTATTTTTCCTAAACGATATTTCTTAATGGATACATCATAATAATCATTTAAATTATCCATTCCAATGATACGAATTGGGGATTCTTCGGATAATAGTTTCATTATAAGATTGGCTCCAATAAAACCAGCAGCGCCAGTTACTAATATTGTTTTATTTTTTATATTAATTTTATTGTTCATCGATTCTACGCTACTCCCTATTATTTTTTATTTCCTCATCCATGTTCTCCTTTACTTTGTTTCCAAAGAACGAAAAACAATACTATATATAATGCAAAATAAGTCCAATTAATATAAGATAGAAATCCCTCAACTTCCATCCTTCCACTCGCTGCAAGAGAATATCCCAATGCCATTGCTGCAATAAATAAGCTTTGGAGTATTGTTTTTAATCGCTGTTTATTTGAAATGACAAAGCCATGCATCATTCCCGTTACAATAAATCGTGCAGCATACATTGGAATTAATCGTTTTACAAACACACCACTTCTAACCCATTCTTTTCCATATACAAGAGAAAATGCTGGTTCTGCAATAAACCAAAGTAGTGAAAACCCTACTACAGATAACGATATCAGCATTACCGATGTATTACGAAATGCGGAATAAAAAGACCCTGTTTTCTCATACTCTTCGGATGCATTTTTAAAAAAAACTCTAGAGACATTATTACTCACTAATGACAATGGAATTCCCAATACAGTTACCGATAATGAGAAAAATCCTCCTTCCCGTGTGGAAAACAAAGTATTTATAACTACAGCTAACGCAGAATAGGAAAATTGTAATATAAAAATGCCTGGAAGTGCATACAATGGCTGTGCTCTATATCGGCTGGCTACTTCCAATACTTGTTTTCCATCGGTTTTCCATATATCATTCCAATGTTGAATGATTGACTTTGACTGTTTTTTTATTCCTGCAATATATCCCAATGTTTGAGCAATCACAAGTCCAAGCACTTCAAAATGGAATACCCCCAATATCACCTTCACTATATTGGATACAATTGCTCTATTAAATGTAACTTTCGCCATTAATTGATACTCGTTATGCCGATTATTATAGGATTCCACAATACTTACCAAACCATTCATGATATACCATAGAATTGATATATAGATAAGACTTCCAACGGTATCGTATTTTGGAGTTCCAAATTGTAGATAACCAAATAAACAGAAAAAGAAAAAAAATGCTGTAATAGCTACCAATAAGAAATTCAGTTTATAAAGTGCAAATTCCTCTTCTTTTTTGGAATGAACAATTGCTATATGATATTGCAATGTAGCAATTGGTGCAAACATCGTTCCTAATGATATCATTAAGGATAAATTACCAAATGCTTCTGGGGAATATAATCTTGTCGCAATTGGCTGTACCAATATATTAACAATCTGTCCGCCTAAAACCCCCATGGATAGTATTACAATATGTTTTGTATCTGCTTTTTCCATTATTAATTTTATTCGGTTCCATATCGCCATCGTTGAAACAACCCCTTATTTTATTGCTCTATTCTTTAGATATTGATTCATACAATGATACATATCCTTTTGCATTTTGCTCACCATAGCATCGCTTATAAAATAAGAATCCAAAATATGATTTTTTTCTGGAACATCCTCGACGAATTTAATACGATGTGCAGGAGCCATTACTCCATACGCAGAATAATAATCATCAAATTTAATTCCTGAACCCAATGGAGCTTCTGTAAAATAAATTCGTTTATTCGGTATACGAAATGCATCTGCAATAATTAATCCATGTAAGCTACTGGAAAGGATCATCTCACTTTGTGCAATTTCTGTTATTACTTTTATTACATCGTTCTGCATATTTATTACATGCACGTCTGGATATTTATTCACAATATATGAAATTTCTTTACAATTTTTTTCTCGAAAATGGGGAATCACACTCAATGAATATTTTTTTTGTGGTATTTTTTCCAGAAGCATCGGAGCCAAAATTCCACCGTCTCCTAGCACTGGATTGATTTGCGTTTTGAGTATTCTTTCTAAACATTGTTTACTTTTTAATCCCCTCACCGCCATAAATTCAACCTTATCTCTAGCCAATCGCTTTGCTTTATTACTAGATTCATCAATAATTCCTGTTCCCCATGTTACACAAACTGTTTCACAGTTTCTTTTATACAGACTTTGAAAACTTTTTTTTAAATTCCTCTTTGTTAACTCATTTTTTATAAATAAAACATCCAAAAAACTCCCAATTCCTGTTACTTCATACTCCCATATTTCTGTACTTCTTATATATGGTACTTGGAAAACCCGTTCGAATATATATTCATTTAAGAGATCTCCAGCATTTTGAATTTTACTATAGGCCAATTTCACTGGCTTCATATTGATACCTGCCTTCCTATTTTTTTCCTCTTCATTAAAGAATATTTTTTATGCAGCTTGCTTTTCTTTTTGTTATATCCAAACAAAATTCCTAAAAGAATATAAAAATATCCTTCAATCATAAAACTATTGGAAACCATAAGTCTAAAAAATACAAGAATACTTAACACAATACAAAGACGCCTTCGCTCCTCTCCTCCTATAAAAACGTGTTTCAATACCTTTTGTACTAATATTAATCCAATGATTGTTCCCAAAACAGTTCCAAAATCCATCCATAATTCCAAGAAAAGATTATGTGGATAGGCAATCCATCTTGCAAACTGTCGGATGTAATAACGATCTGCGAATAATCCCGATATTTTCGTTCCTGTTTCTCGAATTGAATCAATCGCATATTGATAGATAATATTTCTTGTAGATGTATCAAATAACTTATTATTCGCCAATTGTTCTAATAAGTCCACTTCAATTCCAAACGTCTGAAATAAATGATTCATTCCTTGAAATAAAACGGTATAAAATTCCATAAAGAACATTAATACTGCAACGCTAATAATTGAAATAAGTATCAGCATCTTCTTTGTTTTTTTTCGATTATCAAATAAATAAAGAGCAAAACAAGATACAAATACTATAAGAAATGATTGTCTTCCGCCAGAAAGAATTAGGATTAAATCAATGATTAATAAAATAAGATCTTCTTTTTTGTATGATTTTATATAATTACCAAAAATAATAATTACAAATGGAGATAGCTGAACGCCCCAATACTGATCTCCCCAATAATCTATAAATCCAAGCGGAAGTGCAATCAGCATAATTAAGCTTCCGATCCAGGCATATTTTTTTAAATAAAGAAATGCATTTTGAAAATCCTTTACCTGCGATAAAATGATTCCACATGGTAAAAATATAATAACGATTTGACGAAGAAACATAAAATATTCGATATAATAAGGTTTTGTATATGGAAATAATTCTCTGTTAATTACTAAAATACCAATATACAAAAGCTCAAAGAATATTATTTTCTTAATCACAAATGTATTATTCAGCATCACTTTTATTAACTGATAAATCCAGATTATATAAAAAAACAAAGAACCAAGACTAGCGATCGATGCCAAATCAATTCCTGTTAGAATAATTTTACTAGAGTAGGAACCTGCATAAAATAAAAAAGCATACCCTAAAAGTTCGATCGCATTTTTGTCATATTCAACTCCGTGTTTTCTTATTTTAAGTTTTCCCTTATTTATCATTTTGGTACCTCGTAGCTTTTGAAAGTCTCATGAACTGCATTTTTCTTTATATACTCCACAATTGGTGCAAACGTATTTGGAAAAGCAAAATATTTTTCAGATTCTTCCCGAATTGATTTCGCAATTAACTTTGGATCTTTTCCATCATAAATACGATGGTAAAATTGAATGATTTCTTTGATAGAAATGGGATCATCATTGGCTGGTACCCTATAATAATAAGTGCAATTCATGCTGTCTAATTCCGTTGTTACTCCAGAAATAATAGGAAGTCCTTTTGCACAATATTCCTTTCCTTTTAATGTACTATTATAAGAAATACCTACTCTATGCCGCCCCAATGTGTCTATCCCTATATCACATTCATTATAAACAACATCTAATTTCTCACCATGGAGTCTTCCATGAAATATTACATGTTTCTCCAATTTATTTTCTTTTACGATTTGTTTATAACTTGCCAGAGTTCTTCCATCTCCTACTAGGTGAAACACTAACCCATTTTTTCTGACGAGTTCCTGCTCTTTCGCCATTCCTAACAAAAGTCTATCGTATCCATGCCAATAATCCAAAAATGCTACTGCAATTAGATGAATTCCTTCATGATGACAGGATGATGATTTTAGAGATATGCGCTCATAATCGATTCCATTTGAAATTCTTAACGTAGGCGTACCAAAAATTTTCTTATCGTTGGAATATGTCACGATTTTATCCACATATTTATGCAAATACATTCTTGCTTTTTTATCTCTGGGAATGGCCAATATTTTTCTACGTCCACCGAATTCCTGATCATAGGGAAAGGTTGGAATTTCCATTAGTATTTGAATTGCTGGATTTATTTTCTTTATCTTTTTTAAGCTGCGAATTTGTTTCATATCACAGTACCCTTTGCGAACATAAACAAATTGTATTTTCTTAAGATCGATCTTATCAATTAAATAATCATATAAACAGCCTGTAGTATAAGCAGTGGAAAATACCTTTGCCATTTTTTTTCGCAAAGAAAAATAGTTACTTATTGGCATATGGTTCGCATCTACAATTTCCATATCAATATCTGCATCTTGAAAGCATTTTATTTGGGATAAAATCTTTTTTGCTACGCCATCGGATTGATTTCTTATGTCGTAGGTAGTGAAATAAACACCCTTCATACCCATTTCCATCCTTTTATATCTTATTAATTAATTGATTGATATTCATTTTTTTAGAGCTGCCAAACGGTTCATCAAACATTCCACAACAGTCTTTATTTTTAGAATTAAGAATCGTAATTCCCTTAATATCCGACCAATTTCTTACTGTAAAGAATATCTTATTCTTAAATGGAAGTTTCATAAATTTTTCTGCATATTCTTTTTTACAACCATTTTGGTCATTCATTTTTACAATCATATGATCCCAGTTTATTCGTTCACAGCGACGTTTCCATTTTAAAATTGCCTCTTCCTGTGAATGAAAATGCAACATGGCAATTTCTACATCATCCAATCTTCCAATTAAATAAGATCCAAATTTTTTATTCTTTTTATAAAATTTTTTATGCCTTGACTGCTCTGGATCAATAAAACACAACTCACAGTCTTCTACATAATATTTTAGGTTGGAGACAAATTTAAGGTACTCTTCTGCCATAAAAAACATTCCAACGGTTGGACTTTGTTTTGGTAAACCATAAGATTCATAAATAATCCCACTCCAACAATTATTTGAAATAATCGTGAAGTCTGTTTTATTAATTTTCTGCTTTCGGATTTTACTAGTAGTTCTTACATAGCTATTTCGAATCCAGAGTAATACTCCATTTAACGTCATAATAACACTCCAATTTAAGACTCACTCGCAAGTCTTCTCTTTTCCATCTGATAAACAAATTTTATTTCCCTATTAAATAATAATTTTTTAACTTATTTGCTTGATTTTGGATATCATATCCAGAGCTTTGGATAGATTTTATCGCATCCAAAGACACACGTTCTCTGTTTTTACTATTTATTGTTTTTCTAATTACATCTATCCAGACTTGACTGTCATCATTCAAAGATAGAAATTGCACTAGACCCGTCTTATCCACTTCTTTTGTAATTCCATCTGAAACAATACATGGCAGACCATTGGCTTGTTCTTCTATTAACGTAAGAGGAATCCCTTCATAAAGAGATGGCATAACAATAAGATCCATTGCGTTAAGATATTCATTTACATTTGGAACGGAACCTATAAACATTACTGCTTCTTTTAATCCTTTTTTTTCAACGATATATTCCACTTCCTCCTTCCGTTCTCCATCCCCAATTAGCAATAATTTATATGATTTATCTTGTAAATAAATTTTCTCAAATAATTGGATTAAGAAAACGTGATTTTTTGCTTCAAAAAAACCTCCCACATGACCAATTACTTTTTCTTGATTCAGAGAAAGTTTTTTTCTAATACTTTCTCTTATATCAGCATTAAAAGCATATTTTTTAGAATCAATTCCATTGTTAATAACTTCAAACGTTCTCTTTCCAAACAACCATGTTCCTGCATCTTTTCCACAGGCAAGTCTCCCATTACAGCAACGATATAATACTGGTTTTAACAACTGATCTGCTATTTTAGAAGTGCAAGTCGTACTATGGCTATGAGCAATTCTTAGTTTTACATTGGCTTTCTTTGCTGCCAACATCTCAATTGCCAATGTACCACTATTTCCATGAGCATGTACCACATCGTAATGTCTCATAATATTATAAAGCTGTCTTATATATCTGATTAAATGTTTCGTTGAACGATCCAGCGTATAGAATTGGCTTCCCGATTTACTGACTTCTTCTTTAAACCAAGCATCTGTATTCTGATTTGTAGCAACAAAATCTATTTGGAGATCTGTTTTATCCATTGCACGAAAAAAGTTAATAATTACAGTTGTAATTCCATTTCTTTTATAAGAACAAGTATTTACAATTAATATTTTCAATTTTATATCTCCTCCTTTTTTCGAGCAAAAATCGGTTTTTCTTAATTTGAGGACAGTTTCATCATATCTCCAATTTCTCTATCATGGTTTGGATTTTTGAAACGCATTAATCCACTAGACGGCGTGAATGTCAACTCTGAAAAATATACTTGACCATTAATCTGATATAAGTCCACACGCAGAAAACGATGTCCTGCGGAAAGCTTTTTACTAATTTCAATCATTTCATCAAACGTTTCTGGTTTTTTCGGCAATGTTTCATATGGTTTATAATCTGTTCGCTGGTATGGGGCAAACTTCCAATCTAAAGTAAGGAAACTAATTCTAGCAGTCGCGTGATCTTCCAATCCACTGGAGATATATAAAAACCTAGGTTCTCCATTAAAACAATAAAATTTATAATCAGTCAATCCACCATTGGAATATGATTTGCGATTCTTTTCACTCATAGTAAGATCATCGCTCATAAATGGTTCCGCAATTATTCTTGGTTTAACGTTCTTATATGGCCACTCTCTGCCCACATAATAATAATTAAATTGTAAGGATTGATTGATTTGTTCTCTCGCAGCCTTTTTATTAAACGTTTTTTTATCCCTACAGACTACAGTTCCGTTGGAATCATGCGTACATTTTAATACAAACTGTTCTGGTAACGAATGAAAGTCTATGTCTTCAAATTTATCCCATACTCCCAGAGTAGGTATAATATATTTCTTTCCAATAATCTTCGCAGCATACATTTTCGCACGAAATTTATCTACCATTTTTATATATTCAGGCCGTCTATCATATAACTTTATCCATTGCAGTTTTTCATTAAATGTCTGCGGATTTTTGAAATTACAAAACTTTTTGAATTTTACAAAATAATAAATCTGCAAATACAGTTTGTCTGGTATAAATCTCAAACTATATTTTATCTTTTTTGATCTATTCTGCATTTCATTCTCCTATCCAATTCAATTCCAATCTTTACTAATTTTTAATTAAGTTTAATCCAATGCTTTTAATGTCTCAAATTTTCCACCAAATTTCTCATACTCGTATATCTTTGCATCTACTAGCATCCGATACCAATAGCACTCAAAATAACAAAACAAAAGTCCTTCTTTCCCATCTAAAAATCCGAATCGAATCAAATAATTATATAAAAACCACATCCATGCACGCACATATTTTGGAGCTTTATAGTACATACTATATTTCTTTTCTCTCTGTTTCTTTATTGCAGGATCGCTAATAACAACTTCCTTCAATCCTTGCAAATATTCTATATAATCCATCATTTCCCGTGTCGCATACCAATTATACTTTTTTATATAATTATCTAAATCTTTAAAGTCATGATGTTCAAATTTTTCTTTTGTACTAACGGAAAATCCTTTTGAAATCACACTATGAGCATCTCTACGTTTATCTTCAATTCTTCCACATGACCTTTTGAACATCATCATTTTCCTTTTATTTCTAAGGCCATGCTTCATGCAACGTCCTAAGAAGTAAAAATTGGCTTCCATGGTAATCCCATTCATATCGTTTCCTTTATACTTTTTAATAAGATGTTCAATCTCCACTCTTAATTTCTTTGGAAATCTCTCATCTGCATCTAAGCGAATCACCCATTCTGTATCAATATTACAATTCTCCATCCCCCAGTTAAATTGCTTTGCATAATATTCAAACTCATGAAAAAATACATCGGCTCCATACTTTTTCGCTAATTCTACAGTTCTATCTGTACTTCCACAATCAATCACTACAACACGTTTTGCAAATCCTTCCATGGACTTAAGACAATTTACAATATTCTTTTCCTCATTTTTTGTCATTACAATGGCTGTTGCGTCAATCATTTTTACCTCCTAGTGCTGCTTCCTAAGTTTAGAACGATAGTTTTCCCATTACCCTTCTGTCAGCTCAATGGATTCCATCAATGTTCTCACTCTATACTCTTCTTTATATTCGCTCATACTCATATCATAGGCCAAATCTCCAAATGCCTTTGTTCCAAGTTCCCCAATTTTACCAGGCGTCTTATTTATCATCTGAATTACAAACTTCATTCTTGGTACCATAATAATTTTACGTTTTTTTACATCTGCAATCATCTTTACCATATCAGATGTATTTGTATATTCTTTATTTTGTGGAAAGAAAATACCTGACTCTTGATTATCAATCATTAACTTCACAAACTGACATAAATTATCAATATGAAGCATGGAACGCTTATTTTTAACAACTGGAAATACCGGTAATTTCGTAGCTAATTTCACAAGTTCTGGATAATTTCCCTTACTTCCCTTCCCATAAATCATCGGTGGTCGAAGAACTACCACTTTAAAATTCTTATCCAAAAGTTTTCTGACTTTCTGATCTGCCTGCCATTTGCTGTCTCCATAAAAATTAAGTGGTCTGGGTGCTGTGGATGATGTTATTATTTTTTCTTTACATCCAGAATATACAATCATGGATGACATAAAAATAAATTGATTGACTCCTGCTTTTTTTGCTTTTTCCGCTACTTCTACAGCAAGATCCGTATTAATCTTGTAATAAAGTTGTTTTTGTTCTTCCGTAACAGAACCTACATCTGCATGGGCAATTCCTGCAACATGGAAAATAACATCATACTTAGAAAAATCCGTATTTTTCCAACTGTCTTTCGTCATATCAATCGTATCCACCTTATATTTATCAGGCATCTCACTCAACCATGTATCTACCGACATTCCAATATAACTATTTGCTCCAGTGATAAGAATTTTTTTCGCTGAAGTATTATCTATTTTTATCTCTCTCTTCCATTCACGAATTCCTTTTTTCATTTTATTCGAACTTACAATTACATCGATATGTTCTTGTTCCTTATGACTCTTCTTATACAGTTCACCTGTACCACCTTCCACAACACCATCTTGCTTCAATACAGAATGAATGGTTCCGAATAAACATTTTACATCCATCTTAAATCCTAGTTCTTTCACATATTCACCATCTAATTTTGCTTTAACTGGAATTTCAAGCTCATCTCTGCCATTGATCTGTGCCCATCCAGTTAACCCAGGGCGTACACAATTTGCACCATATTTATCTCTTTCTTTTATTAAATCATCTTGATTCCAAAGAGCAGGGCGTGGTCCGCAAATTGTCATTTGACCACAAAAAATTTGAAAAATTTGTGGTAACTCATCCAACGAAGTCTTTCTAAGGAACTTTCCTGTTTTCGTTATGTATTGATCTGGATCGCTTAACATATGCGTTGGCATATCTTTAGGAGTATCTATCCGCATAGTACGAAATTTCCATATTGTAAAAAGCTCCTTATCTTTTCCGACTCTCTTTTGTTTAAAAAAGACCGGACCAGGAGAATCGAATTTGATTGCAACTGATATTCCTAACAACACTGGACTTAACATTACAATTGCTCCTCCACTAAAAACCAAATCAATCGCCCGTTTTACAGGTAAATACCGTTTTTGTTTATCCGTTAAACTATATCCTGTCCTATTTTGATTTTCTCCCATAATCTTCTCCTATCTTTCTCCCATTTTTCTTAAAAAAAGCTTGGTTCTCTTCCAAATTGTGCTATATGCTCTTTCGTCCAGCGGGCGTTTGGATCATTTTGTGCAATATAGTTTCCTCTTGCTACAGTGCCCGCCGATATCCTTGTTCCCATCCGAATAATAGTATTAGGCATAACAATAGAGTTAAACTCTAATGTACAACAATCACCTACCAAACAATTGGAACCTACTACAGTTCCTGCACAGACAAACACATTATTACATAATGTAGCGCCTCCCTGTACAACAGCCATAGATTGAACAATTACTCCTTTGAACAAACTGGATCCTTTTGATATATGACTTTTGGGATGAACTAGAATTGGAATCCTATAACAAGACTCTTCTAGTTTTCTTGTTAAGTCCAATCGTTCTTGCACATTCTCCACTGCCGATATCCCATAACTATATTTTACTGATAATCGTTCCATATCTTTCAAATCTCCCACTGCTTCCTGCATTCCATCATATAAAAAATCAATTTTTTCAAAACATCCCATATGTTCTGCTACTTCATAAGCCATAGCAGCAAACTGTCCATTTCCAACAATAAGTAAATTTTTATTCATAGTACTTCTCCCTAATCAGTTAAAATTTTTAATTAGATCTTTGTTACAGCAACTTCTTGATAAAGTTTTTGATAACCTTCTCCCTTTTTCTCAGAACCATTTGTCTCAGGATGATAGGTGGACACCATCTGCTCTACCATTTTGCAAATCTCTTCTCGATTTTCATAAGCAGCTTCCATTAAATTATTCAGCTGTAACAGAAAAGATTCATAATCAAACGGAATCGGACTTCCAATATGAATTAACTCATTTCTTGTTTTTTTCATTCCTTCTTCTGCCATAAGCTTTTCTTCATAGAGTTTTTCTCCTGGTCGCAATCCCGTATAGGCAACTTTAATATCCACATCTGGCTTATAGCCAGATAATTTAATTAGATTTCTTGCTAACGTATCAATCTTAACTGGCACTCCCATATCTAACACGAAGATTTCTCCGCCTTTGGCATAGGTTCCCGCCTGTAGTACAAGGCTCACCGCTTCTGGTATCGTCATAAAGTAGCGGATAATATCTGGATGGGTTACGGTTATAGGTCCCCCTTTTTGTATCTGTTTTTTAAACAATGGAATAACCGAGCCATTGCTTCCTAGTACATTCCCAAATCGAACTGCCACAAACTCCGTTCGAATCGAGGTTTCTTTTCCTGCCTGTATCCGAAGAGTTCGAATTTTCACAAGATTTTCTTCCTTATGCGTAAATAGGTTTGGAAGTCGATGGATCGTACCTTCTTTTACCGCCTTGTCAAAAGACTGGATAATCATTTCGCAAAGCCGTTTGCTGGCTCCCATAATGTTCGTTGGATTGACCGCTTTATCAGTGCTGATTAAAACAAAACGCTGACAACCATTCAGCATTGCCGCATAGGCGGTTTTATAAGTTCCAATGACATTGTTTTTAATCGCCTCACACGGGCTTACTTCCATCAATGGTACATGCTTATGTGCAGCTGCATGGTAGACAATCTCTGGATGATAGGTTTCAAATACTTGTTGGATTCTTCGGCTGTCTCGAACGGAGCCAATCAACACTTTTAAGTTTAGATCAGGATATTTTTCCTTTAATTCCTGTTCGATATTGTAGGCATTGTTTTCATAAATATCAAAAATAATTAATTGTCTCGGTTCATGTCCTGCGATTTGTCTGCATAATTCACTTCCAATCGATCCACCGCCTCCAGTAATTAGAATTGTTTTTCCACGAATATACTGAAAAATTTCTTCCATATTGACTTCAATTGGATCTCGTCCTAATAAATCTTCGACTGCCACATCTTTCATGGCTTTGATACTAACTTCTCCCGTCACAAACTGGTAGAGACCTGGAAGATTTTTGAGTTCACATCCCGTTTCTTTACAAATATTTAAAATATCTCGTTTTTCCTCTGCGCTGGCACTTGGGATCGCAAGAAAAATTTTATCAATA
Source organism: Candidatus Fimimorpha faecalis (assembly GCA_018712075.1). Lineage (GTDB taxonomy): Bacteria > Bacillota > Clostridia > Lachnospirales > Lachnospiraceae > Fimimorpha > Fimimorpha faecalis. Next base: position 1,156 of record DVHN01000007.1, on the reverse strand, counting down.
TGATATTTTTCTACATTCAACAGAATTTCATCTCTGCCACCCACAACAGGAACGCCTTCGATATAGCGATTCCACTTATTGGAATTGTCATCAATAATGCAACAAATCTTTACATTCGTTTCTTTTGCCTTCATGGAATCTCTTAAAATCATCTGTCCCGCTGCACCTGCTCCAATCAGCATCACACGACTTGCATATGTTTCTTCTCCTTTTTTTCTGCTGCGCTCCAGCAAGATAAAACGATACGAGAATCGAATTCCAAGAACTAGTAAAAACTGAATTCCCATTCCTACCAGATAATAGGAAATTGGCATTCGCCCAAATAATGCAGTAATTCCAACGATATGAATCGTGGAGGTAATAACCGTAGCCGCAATAATCCGAATCATTTCGCTGTAACTTGCAAATCTCCAAACACTTTGATACAGACGTAAGATCCAAAAGATTACTACACAGAAAATGGAGTAAATTGGAGCAAACTTTAAATAAGAATCGTAATAATTCTGTGGTATTTTGGAAAATATACAGTCAAACCGAAACCACAATGCTAAAAAGTATGCCATATTAATCGCTATCACATCATAGGCAATCAAAAGCACTGCAATCATATGCCAGTGTTTTAACTGATATCGATTTCTTTTTCCTATTGTCATTCTCTTTTCCTCCTAAAATAAAAGCTTTTTCTTTCTAATATTTTTGATTCGTTCATTTTTTGACAATTGAGTAGGGAAAATTTCATCTACCTACTCGATATGCAATTCTGCACAGCTCACGGCAAAGCCGTTCGCTGTACTTGCACTTGTGCAAGCCCAGTGTTCGCTTGACGGATTTATCGCACAAAAAAGCCTACCTGATTTTCTCAGATAGGCTCTTTATATAATATAACCCCACATGAACCATTTCTGTTCTCTGGGGTACTCGATACTGACGACCTTTTCTCCTTGTTGTTTCTATACTACAACTGTTTAAAACTCTTTCTACTTTTTATCACATAATAATCCTACAAAAATATAAAGCAATTGCTTCTTTTGTTTTTCGTTGAATCCAATCAAGCCTTTGATCTATTTTTATAAAAAGCAAAAAAAATAGATCGTCTGTTAACCATCTATTTCTACGCTTTATATTATATATGTAGTTTTATTTATGTTTTATTATT
>DVHN01000098.1 GCA_018712075.1 Candidatus Fimimorpha faecalis | reverse complement strand
GGATTTTGGCACCGTGGTAGAAACTTGCTCTAAGAAAACGGCGAAACTCCCCCTTTACTCCTTACTACGCAGAGAAATGCAAATATGGCAAAGTTTTGAAAAACTTTTTGATAAAACTTTTCGACAAAGCTGGAAAATCAGCGCGGTTTTTGGCGCAAAAAAACAGGAAACCTTTTCTGATTTCCTGTCATGGTATGCCGCTGTAACGGGCGGCGGTTATTCTGTTGTCATTCCCCGGAAGCAAACTTGTAGCCCATACCTAAAACGGTTTTTATGTAAATGGGCTTGCGGCTGTCCGGCTCTATTTTTTTCCGCAGGTTGTAAATCACATTTGCAACGCTTGACTGGCAGCTTTCACTTTCCATGTTCCAAACGGCTTCAAATATTTGTGTCCGTGTGAGGACAATGCCGGGGTTGGAAGCAAGATATACAAGGGTACTGTATTCAAGGCGGGTAAGGCTTACTTCCTCCCCGTCTTGAAATACCCGGCGTTGGTTCTGCTTTATTTCCAGTCCCGGAAAAGATAACACGGAAGCGGTTGTGATCTGCATGGGTTCAATCTGTATATAATCAGATATTGCCGATATGATTTTGTCAATCGCTGTTTCCTCTTGTTCGTTAAGTGTCAGCAGTAGTAATTTCCCCATGTTCATTACCTCTTTTATCCGTTGAATTTAAACTATATTTTTCTGTCGTGTTTTTGACAGTAAGCAACAAATATATATGATAGAGAGCGTAATGTCAATTTAATGCCATTAAAAGAGAAAGATGGTCTGTCTAATTATTATCATTTTGTTCATATGCACTTACGCTGCGTTTGGCATTTAGGCAATTCAATATATTGTAAATTTATCTATATCAGCGGGCTAACCTCATTTTCACAAAATAAGCTAAGTTTGTGAAGCGCTCTTGTGCAGGCAACATATAAGAGGTTTTTATCATCTTCATCATGGTAGTTTTGGCTATCTGCATCACAAATTAAGACAGTATCAAATTCTAATCCCTTTGACATATATACTGGTAAGATAAACACGCCTTGTAAATCTGATACGCTCCCATTTTTAATTAATTGAATATCAAGTTTGTGTTTAATTTTATTAAATAGATAGGTTGAATTTTTTTCGGTTTTACAAATTAAGCATATCGACTGAAACCCTTTCTCTTGGCATAATTTTATTTCCTTAACAATTTCATCAATGAAGATTTCGGAATTATCAGCAATATATACTTTTGGGCTATCGCCATTCCGATTAAAACTTTTTATCTGTGAACTTTGTTCAATGAACTTTAAACTAAAATTTAAAATTTCATTCGTACAACGGAAACTTTTATCCAACATAATAAGAGAAGATTTTTTCTTGTTCAATATTTTTTGAATTTGTTCGTAGAAAGAAATATCTTCTTTTTTGGCAAGAGTCTGTTTCATATCTCCTAAAATAGTAAATTTGGCATTAGAAAAAAGCAAATTAAATATTTCATATTGGAGAGGGTAGTAGTCCTGTGCTTCATCAATGACTACCTGCTTAATATTTTTATATTTATTTGTTCCGTATATTTTTAAATACAAATAAGCGATTGCTATTGCGTCATCATAATACAAGCTGTCTGCTTCCAAATTTTCCTTAGTATATTTCCAAATATTTTTTATGTTTTGTGACGGATTGCTATTTTGCAGCAGGCTATAAAAATAGGCTTCATTGCTAAATAATATTTTATATAATTCAACAATGTCAATTTTTATAAATTTCTGTATTTCCTGCTTGATTAGATTTTTTTCTTCTTTATGCCCCCGCCCTTTTCCTGTTCCAAATATTTGTTCTAAAATATAATCTTCTAATTGTTCTAATTTTATGCCTAATGGTGTTTCTGGTCTTCCTAATATCTTGTCTTTTAGAATTTGCCCGCTTACAACGCATTTTCCCTCATAATAAACATCTTCAAATTCTATCCACTGGCGGGGTATATCAATGAGAAATTGGTCTAAAATTTCCCTAAAAAAACTTGACGTTTTAAATTCTATACTATTTCTTGAAATTTCCTTGTATTTTGAATTGACAATCAAGTTTTCTAAAAAATCATTTCTTGACTGAATTTTCCTGCCATTTAATAACTCACTAAGTATATCTTCAAACACGGAAGAAATAACATTATCTTCTCCCAATTCGGGCAATACATTTGAAATATATTGCTCAAATATAGAATTTGGGGAAATAATCATAATGTTATTTGCGGACAGCTTTGTTTGTAAACCTTGATACATAAGATAAGCAGCCCGGTGGAGAGCAATAGAGGTTTTTCCACTTCCCGCTACACCCTGTACCATTAGCAGGTCATTTTCCATATCTCTAATAACCACGTCCTGTTCATGCTGAATTGTTTCAACAATAGCTTTCATTTTAGCAGTAGTGTTTTGTGACAGTAATTGCCTTAAAAATTCATCAACAATCTGAACATCTGAATCAAAAAAATATTCCAGTATTCCGTTTTTTATTTCATATTGGCGTTTCAAATTGAGTTCACCTGTTACTCGTCCACATGGAGCGTCATAAAACGCTTCGCCTGTCATAAAACGATAGAAAACACTGGCAATCGGCGATCTCCAATCATAAACATACATCTCTTGATAGCTGTTTTTTCGTAGAGAAGAACGTCCAATGTATATTTTTTCAAATTCGTCCTCATCATCAAATTTAAAATCAATTCGGGCAAAATAGGGCGATTTTATCATCTTTTCTAACAGAAGTATTTTATGTTCTTCTTCTTCATAATCTATAATTTTGTCTGTAACAGGATTGATATATTGGCTTAATTCAACAAGTGCCTCGAAACCGTCTGATGTGTACAGTGATGTAATGCCGTGTTCTGTATTTTCACGCACATCTTTTTTGGCTTCGATAATTTCTGATTTCTTTTTGTCTGCCGCTTCTTTTGCCTGCTTTAATTGTTCCTCGGCTAAAGAGATTGTTTGTGCTAATCTTTTTTCTTCAAACGCTTTTTCTGTCTGATTATTCCCCATAATGATTATGACCTCCTTGAAAAATGAAAGAAAGTTTTACTGAAACATTGCTAGGCTAGTTTAGCATGTGTCAGCTTATATAAACAGTCTTGTATTTATAAAATTTGTATGGTATTATTATAGTGGGAAG
>DVHN01000097.1 GCA_018712075.1 Candidatus Fimimorpha faecalis | reverse complement strand
AACAAAAGCGACCAACTTTTTACGGTTGATCGCCTTTGGCTTAGTCATTACTTAGTTTCTGTTTTTCATATCTTCAATAATATTTTTTTCTTTTAGATTGTCTAACTGCGTGTGAAATTATACAGAATATTTATTAATCTTCCAATATAAAACATACTTCATTATCCTTATTCTGAAAATACACATCACTACATCTATGCTTAAAATCTAAAACCATGCAAATGAATCACAGAACCACTAAAAAATATCTTTTGTGTTCCAAAACATACCTGTTCTATTTGAAATCTAGTGCTGTTGCAGAATGGTATTTAATTCTGTTAGCACATGGATTTCATAATCGGGTACTATTTCTAATTCATTGAAGAGCCTCTCTGGATTATACCAACATGTAAAAATTCCAGCATTTTTCCCGCCTTGTATGTCAGAGCTCAAGGAATCACCAACAATCATACATTCTGTGGGTAAACATCCTATTTCAGACAAACAATGATCAAAAAAAGCCACATCTGGTTTATTATATCCAATATTTTCTGAAATGAATATAGCTTCAAAATAATTAATCAAATTAGCCCCATTTATCTTCTTCATCTGAACCATTTCCGTGCCATTGGTCACAACATATAATTTATATTTTTCTCTTAATTTTAGTAAAACTTCTAGTGCACCAAATTCCAGACAAAAATTTCCACTTAAAAAATATAAATAAAGTTCACCAAATTGGATGGGTGAAATATCAACATTAATGTCCTTTAAAAATAGCTTGAATCTATTTTGAAGAACATCATTTCTAGTAATCAAGCCCAATTCAAATTTCTTCCATAACTCAGAATTTATTTCTTTATATTTGTCCAGCTCTTTCTGTTCCAGTCTCCTTCCATATACTTTAAAAGAAGACTTTAAAGCCAATCTTTCGCACTCAGCAAAACTAAACAAAGTTCCATCTAAATCAAATAATATATTTTTTATCAATTTAATTCACTTCCAAAATCCTATTAATCTTATCATAATCATAGTCGTAAACATGAACCGATTTACATATAAAGTGAATATTTCCCATTGAGCAATTCGTATTGCTAGCCACTTTTTCTAATAAATCTCTAATACAAAGCATATTTGCATATGCTTTTCCCCCAAAATCTAACGCCCTTGCATATACATATACATCCAGTATATCATCATTATTATCAAAATCAAGTAAACTAATACAGGGAATATATCCAACATCTGTTAATGGCTCAAATGTTGTAATTGTCGCTGAACGCACATTTTTCTTATTATTAATTTTATCTATAATCCACTGAATTTGATTTTTACTTCCACCATAATTATACAATCTTGCTGCATATGAATTAGCATTATGCAATTCTTTAACTGATTGAACAAGCTCAAAGTTATCTTTCATCCATTGAATTATTTGACTATCTCCATATTTATTTAAAATCATATCCGTATTCTCATGATTTTCAACACATGAGATACAAAATATAACTCCTTTCAACTCTTTATAACATTCTGAGCCTTCTTTCACCTCCCGCCCCAATTGCATAATCTTTTTAATAACGGCTACCCATGCTTCACCAATATACGTGTATTGTCCAAATTCAATCATAACTCACCTTTCAAATATTCATAAATATTTTGCGCCTTAACTTTATCATGATCGTTTTGAATCGCCTGGGCAAGTTCCTCCTTAGACCACAAAATTAAACCCAACTCATCAATAATTTGATTATAGTTATCTACAATGGATAAATCATCTGAATTTCTTTCTAATTCAAAATGATCCCCCATCAAACAATTCAACTTAACAGTCAACTGTATCCTGTCTGCAATCTCATAGTCTATCCTGTCAAAAGTTCTGACAAAGCCTTCCTCGACACCTAAAACTTTCAGCAATACTGCAATTGCTTCATACGATTCTCTACTGCACTTAATTACATATTCTTTTCTTTCAAAATTCAAAGCATTTCCAAGCTTTATCTTAATCTTGATTTCATTATCTCTAATATCAAGAATTAATCTTCCTTTACCTCCCGTTACTGTACCTATTCTAGGGATATGATCTGTATTACAATATATACTAACTTGTTTATATACGTGTGTTTTCCAATTGTGTTTTAAAGCATACTCAGCAATTTCCGATGCTTTGCTTTTGTTTAATGCTCCTCTAACTTCTTTCTCCATAATACGACTCATGACTTATCCTCCTATTTTTTCTTATAAATGAATCGGGTGTTCCATTAAATCTGGATTATTTTTTTCCCATGGAAATTTCCTGCATTTAGTGTCTGGTTTATATCTTCTTGATACATATCTTAAATCAACATCTAATGTACGTTCTGAGGCTATAAGTGCACATTTATCAATCCCCCCACTAAAACCAGATTGTTTCAAGATCTCTTTGTATTTATTTAATGTTACCCCCGGATCAGACTGTGGGGTTATGAGTAAAACTGGTTTTTTTAACAAATCCTGAAACTGACTATCCAGAATAACTTTTTGTTCTATACACAAAGAAGATCTTTCGTGTTTCGTATCATCAATAGTATATTTTCTATCTAGCACCAAAACAGGAACTAATTTTAATTTATAAGACAGCAAAGCAGCTAATATTCCCCCTCCTCTTCCTGTGCCGCAAATCATACCATATTCTATATTATCTTCCTTTATTCTCTCAGCTAGCTTCTCTATAAATCTATTAACCTCTCTCCAAGAAAAATATTTTCTAGTAAATATATTTGCCTTAATAGGTGAGAATAAAATAATTACTTGATTAATAATTTGCAAAATAATTAAGAAGAAAGAAAAATACCCTACATAGTTTAAAATACTCATCTCATCATCCCTATCACATTATTATATATTTATTCTACCATAGTCCCACTATTTTTACAACTAATTTCTGGATGTTTGACATCCCTCTAAAGTGATAATAGCATAAGAATCCTTATTTTAGGCTATTAGTGGCCTATTTTTTTGTCAAATTTCGTGATTTTATATATAGGCTTTTTATGGTATAATAGGAATAAGGAGGAAAATACTGTGAAAGAAAGTAGAGGACAGCCGATAAATGGCGCACTTTAACAAGCTGTCTTAAGGGCAGCCTTTGAAAAAATGTATTGTTATACAAAAAGATATGGAACAAGATCTCGATCAATTTCAATTCGAATCAACCCACTATTTTTATTTATACAGATTTTAGAAAACCATCGAACAAGTATTTCACCCTTCTCATCCTCTATCCATATGGAACGATCTGCCAAGTGTTTTAGCATAGCTTTTACATTTACATAATTTTTCCCATTATTGAAATCAATTCCACAAATTTTACAGTAAGCTCTTATATCAAATTCATATTCCAATTGCCATAAACTATCAGGGTAGTATTCCGATCTTGTTTCTTGTGTGGCAGGTTTTATCATAGAACAAATATAGGCAACCGTCTTTTGTTCTATCAATGATAACTCAAATCGGCTCTTTTGTATCAATTCATTTCCTTTTACAACAAAATACTCCCTCTTTCTTAAGATTTTTATCTTTTATCCTTTGCATCAAGTAAAATTATACGAAAGTCCTCTTCTTATATGCCTTTATTCTTTCGTATTTTCCTTATATATTCATTTTATATTGACTCATGTAAAATTACTAGATATGAACTAAAAATGCATTTAAACGGATATTTCTACATGATTCATAAATAATTTTCTTAATTCACGGCTATGGCAACAGTCTTTAAGTGTATTCTTATGTCAAAATCTTTTCTTCCTACTTTTACAAAAACGATTTTAAGATAATAATATTAAATTTTTTAACAAAGCAGCCTCTAAAAAGTTATCCACCGTACTAAAACTCACAATAAACCGTACCAGAACTCACAATAAGCCGTACTAAAACTCACAATAGTGCATTCCAAATCCCTTTAATTGCGAGCTTTTTTGGATCCCTAAATATATATAAATAATAATAAATATTCTATACTATATATGCAGTGTAATTTTTATAAATATAAAACAATTGTATTTTTTAATATTTTCTACACTTCGTAGTTATCTAATTGCCTACAAAAAAGTAAGATGTAAATCTACTTTCTCATATTCCTTTAGCATATAAAAAATAACTAAACTATTGACAACACGTTAAGATTTTATGGAAACAAGGAAATTAAATATAAGTTTTGGAAAATTAGGCAGTGGTAATATAACATCGAGACTTGTTATTCTTAAGAAATGGATTGATGAAATGAAAATTAAATTAAATACTCAAGAGGTTATTACTAGTTTTGATGGCGAATGAATTATAAATATACAACAACACTCTATAACTGACATTTGGCTACTAAATGTAACATGAATTTCTGAGAATCTCATAAAAATATTTTAGAGGGAGTATAAAACTCCCTCTCTTGTACAACTTGCATTAACTAAAATTACTAAAAATACTATAGCTTTCCTCACTTCTCAGTAGCAAATCAATTCTTTGAGAAATCATTCTATGATTCTTTTGATCGATCACAGCTGCATAATTACAATTTTCTATTTCTTTTTGATCTATATTTTGATCAAATGCCTTTGGGATAAAAGCTGGATCAATCTGACAAGAAAACGATAGTACCTCTGATTCTTGTGATAGGAACACATTTTTCATTGCGTCTACCTGTGGAAATTCACAAAAATTATAACGTTCAAAGATTTCTTGTGCAGTTTCTGGATCTACTTTTCGGCTTTCTCCATTTTCCGTTAATCTCCCATTTTTATAAGCAATACACGTTTGTTTTCCTTCCTCATCACTAAAACAAATATTCCAATTTTCTTTTTCTTGATAGGTATCAATCGTTCGTCTTTGTTCTAATACTTCATCGGATTGATAAAAGAGTGTCGTAGAGCATTTTGTTACAGAAGACTGAAGTGCTTTTTTATAAACAGAAAATGGATCACTCTCCTTTTCTCTTGTTAAGAAAAACAGAAGTAATAAAAGAAACAAACAACTTACAAATACAATTCCATACAAACGAATCCGCCTTTTTTTCATCAAACTCCTCCTTACTCCATTTATTTTTTTAGTAGATACATGAATTTATAATAATCATGTAGAAATAAACTCTTTTGAGAATCATCTAACATATCATGAAGAAAATCTACAGGAGTATCATAAATTCTTCTTTGATGAGAATACAGCTTGTATTTTTGCAAAAATGAAACAATTCCTTTCTTGGAAAAGAATGCATAGAGTGCTTCGATGGATTCTACAGATACATACTGGGTAATGATGTAATTTAAGCAAATACAAAGCCTTTGTTTCCCCTGTACGCCAAAAAACCAATTTCTTGGAAACTTTTGATCCGTTTCCTCCAACACATCCTTTAACATATCAATCGTTCGTTCTTCAAAGGAATAGGAGTATTTATTTGGATATAAAATAGAGAGAAGATAAACTAAACTTTCTTTTTTATTTTTGATTCCATCTGGGAAGTCAATATAAGCTAGTAACGAATCCAAAGAAAGCTTTTTCAAAAGTTCAAGACTAATTTGTTGTATTTCTTCTGGTTTCCATCTCATATAGTATTCAAAGGAATATCGTATCACTTCCAATGCGGTCTTTTCATTTGTAATAACTCCGTATTCAAAAAGTTCATGCGGAAACCGATCTATTTTTCCAACTAAAATTTGATCATAGAGTTTCTTTGCATAATAAATCCGATCATACACCTGCTTCGCCTCCTTCTGAAAACCATTTCATTTTTTCTTTAAGAATATGTTTCTTATTTTTATTCCATTTTTCTGGACAGCTTTTTTATCTAAAATTATTCTTTGATAAATTTTCTTCATTTTGCCAACAAAAGAAACACCCACTGGATGGCATATCACGACAACAAAAAAGAACCACAATATAACATGGTTCTTTCTGAATCATTATATTTTATCATTTCTTATACTTGGAATTTTTTCGCTCATGGAGGACTAATCATAGTTCATAAAATATCTCCAGTCACAAATTTGTGACTGGAAATAGAAACATTTTATTTCTTCTTTTGTCTACTTGACAGAGGAAAGTTTCATTCACCTATTTTTCCTTCTCCTGTTCCGAAAATTCCTTCAAGAGCATCTGGCGATACTCCTTATCTTCTGCCACACGCTTCACATCTTCTA
>DVHN01000096.1 GCA_018712075.1 Candidatus Fimimorpha faecalis | reverse complement strand
GACTTTCACCCTTTAGAACGTGTGCCCGCCGGGCACACAATAAAAAAGACATTTTGTGCATAAGTTTGCCCAAAACGTCTTTGTTTTCTAAAACCAGTTTAAACATACTTCCAAATTCACTGGTCATATACAACAACAAATAAAAATGTTGGTATTTCCTTTTGTCTTATATATTCCTAATAAATAGAAAAGGTGCCTAGTTATTAAACTAAGCACCCTCACTATGCATGTTACTATAATTGATTTTCTAAATTTTGTCAAGAACTTTTCTATTTTTATCAGTTAAATGATGCAATATCATTTGTTTTTATTTTCATACATAAATTTAATCAAGCTGCATAAAACAAAAAATCCAGACGAAACAGCCTGGATCCAAAATGCAGTTGACGGGACTTGAACCCGTACCCAAGTACATGGACATGAACCTGAATCATGCGCGTATGCCAATTCCGCCACAACTGCCTATAAAATATGGCGGTAAACTTAAATGCAGTTGACGGGACTTGAACCCGTACGAGCGCAATGCTCACTAGATCCTTAGTCTAGCGCGTATGCCAATTCCGCCACAACTGCTTATTTCTCTCTATCAGCTCACCACCAACGATACATATATTATCATACTCGCCAAATTTTGTCAACTGTTTTTTTAAATTTTTTTAATTTTCAAAAAAACATATACAAAACAAAAGAAAGATCCATCAGACCTTTCTTTTGCCAATCTATTTTTTTAATGAACCGAAGATTTGGTTATCTTACGTCCGTATCCAAAACGGGTACCGCTCATTACTTTTAACATAACTTTACATACCATTGCAGTAAGAATACCTGCTACGATTGCTTCTGGAATACCATTCATGACAATAACTCCTACAATGAACAGATAAATCTCTTCTGAACCCGTTACTCCCTCTACTGCTCCATATTGATCGGAAAAGAGTACAAAGATCAGATTCATAACGAGTAATGTATTTGTCATTGAACCAGCAATTCCTGATAGGAAAAGAGAAACTGTCTCCCATCCACCACTCTTTTTATTTTCTTTTCTATGTTTTTTCAATCCATTAACTAGTCCATAAAAAACATAATAAGAAACAATTCCAATTAAAATTCTAGGCACAAAACATATAACCAAACTTCCCATATTTCCTCCTGCATAAAATGGAGAAAAGGCAAAGGAAGTAAGATTTGGCTGGAAAGTTGCCCGAATCAAACTCGTTGCTCCAAATACAAAGCCTAAAAAGGCTCCTGCTTTTGGTCCAATTAAAATGGCTCCAATAATAACTGGAATATGAATTAGAGTTGCACTAATTACTCCAAGGTTTAAATATCCCAGATAAGGAATATTGGCCATTGCAATAATAATTGCTGAAAAAATTGCTGTTAAGACCATTTCTTGTGTTTTTTTTGAAATATTCATTTTTACCCTCCTGCTACTGTTCTTAAATCAAAGATACAATGCGTTAACCATTTGCATTTTAATAAAATTTTTATTTTTTGTCAATATTTCGTAGTATTTTTTTTTGATGTTTGATAAGATAAAATCAATTTATGGATACTAGGAGGTTTTTTATGCTAAAACAAATTCAAATTACAGAAATAGAAAATATTCGAATTGGCCATGCACAAGATATGGAACATGCAACTGGATGCACTGTAATTATTTGTGAAAACGGTGCACCTGCCGGTGTGGATGTTCGAGGCGGCGGTCCTGCTTCTCGTGAAACGGAATTGCTTCGTCCAGTCGCAGACTGTACTGGAATTCATGCCCTTCTTTTAAGCGGAGGCAGTGCATTTGGATTGGATGCCGCAGGCGGTGTAATGGAATATTTAGAAGAACGGAATATTGGCTTTGACGTTGGAGTTACGAAAGTACCTCTCGTCTGTGAATCCTGTCTCTTTGATCTTAACGTTGCAAATCATCGTATCCGTCCTGACAAAAAAATGGGTTATGAAGCCTGCATTCAATCGGAACAAAACCAGCCAGCTATGGGAAATGTTGGAGCTGGTACAGGTGCTTCCGTTGGAAAATTAGGCGGTATCCAGACAGCAATGAAATCAGGGCTCGGTATGTATGCCGTTCAGCTTGGAGACTTAAAAATCGGAGCCATCGTTGCAGTAAATGCCCTTGGAGATGTCTATGATTATGAAACAGGAAAGAGATTAGCTGGAATGCGAACCAAAGATGGAAAAGACTGGGCAGATAGCGAACAAGTACTTTACACTCTCTATAACCAGAAAAAAAATCTATTTCATCAGAATACAACAATTGGCACCATTGTTACAAATGCTAAATTTGACAAAACGCATATGAATAAAATAGCAGCTATGGCACAAAACGGATATGCGAGAAGCATCCGCCCTGTACACACAACTGCTGATGGAGACAGTATTTATGCTCTTTCCGTTGGAGAGATCGAAGCTGACTTAAACGTTACTGGCACGCTCGCCGCCCAGGTTATGGCAGAAGCAATTAAAAATGCTGTATTAGAAGCGAAACCAGCCTATGGTCTTCCAGCTGCTCAAAACTTTCTTTCCCAATAAACTACTATAAGAGCAATCACTGCACGATTAATACCGATGCAGTGGATCAAATACTCCCGAACGGAGCACTTCGATTTCATGTTTATAAGGAGGAAATGATTGTTTTGGATCAGTTTCTGATTTTATATATGGAGTTTCCAATATTTTCGGAACATGTTCCAATGCCTTATGATGTGCAATTCGATATAATGCATCAAATCCAATGGTTCCAAAGCCCAGATTTTCATGTCGGTCTTTTCTGGCTCCCATTGGATTTTTGCTGTCATTCAAGTGAACTACTGCAATTTGATTTAATCCTAATAATTTATCAAATTGTTCTAATACTCCATCAAAGTCATGCACAATATCATATCCTGCATCATTCATATGGCAAGTATCCATACAGACTCTTAACCGCTCATTATAGGCAACCCCATCATAAATCTCTGCCAGTTCCTCAAACTGCCAGCCAATTTCACTTCCCTTTCCAGCCATTGTTTCCAATGCAATATTACATCTCGTATCAGCTGTCAGCACTTCATTCAGCCCCTTTATAATTTGCTCAATTCCTGCCTTGGAACCTGCTCCTACATGGGAACCAGGATGTAATACTAACACATGGCTCTCCATTGCTTCACTTCGTTCTAACTCCAATGCCAAAAATTCTACTGCCAAATCAAACGTTTCTCGTTTCACTGTATTTGCCAGATTAATGATATATGGAGCATGAATCACAATTTCCTCTATTTCATTTGCATGTAAATATTCCCATGCTGCATCAATATTTAATTCCTGTATTTTTTTTCTTCTTGTGTTTTGAGGTGCTCCTGTATAAACCATTAATGTATTTGCCCCGTACGAAACTGCCTCTTTTGCGGAACTAAGAAACATTTCTTTTCCACTCATGCTGACATGAGAACCAATTTTTAACATCATTTCTTCCCTTCTGTTTTTATTTATTTTTATTATAAATAATCTGCAAACCTTTTAATAAAAGGTTATCATCATAAATAATTTTCTTCTTACAATGTGGTATAATAAATGCAGATAGGCCTCCTGTTGCGATGACCGTTGCTTCCCTGCCAAGTTCCTCATTAATTCGTTCAATCATTCCATCAATCATAGATGCATTGGCATAAATTGCACCACTTTTGATACATTCAATCGTATTCTTTCCAATCGTATGTCTTGGAGCCTCCAAGCTGATCTTAGGAAGCTGAGAGGTACGACTCGTCATCGAATCCAATGAGATTCTGACACCTGGAATAATCGCTCCACCTAAATAAGTCTTTTTTTCATTAATAACCGAAAACGTTGTTGCCGTTCCCATATCAATTACAATCGCTGGAACAGGATATTCTGCAATCGCAGCTACTGCATCTACTACCAAGTCACTTCCTAACTGTCCTGGATTATCAATTTTAATATCCAACCCCGTTTTCAATCCAGGTCCTACAATCATAGCCTGCTTTCCAAGGCATTTCCACACGGCACGTTTCATCACATTTGATAATGGAGGAACAACCGATGAAATTATACTTCCCTCAATTGCCTCTGATGTGATATGATATAAGTCAAGAATACTCTTTATATTAATTGCGTATTCTAAATCGGTCTTACTGTGATTGGTCGATAGCCGTTCTACAAAATATGTGTTTTCTTTATCAATACATCCAATTACTATGTTTGAGTTACCGATATCAATTGCTAAAATCATCGTTTCTACCAAATCTTTCAAGTACCATCACCTGTATTTGAAAGGCGCAAATCAAAGGTTGAAAAACGATTTGCATTCATTCCCTTTCTTCTTTATTTTTTCAACCTTTCGTTCCCTTTTCCTGTAGGAATTTATCTCGTTCGCTATTATAACATAAAACTACAGGCTTTCAAAACTATTTTTTTTGAAAATCTTTACAAAAATTGGAGGAATTTCTTTATGTTAAAAGGAAAAACAATTATTTTAGGTGTAACTGGAAGCATTGCTGCTTATAAAATTGCAGGACTCGCCAGCACATTGCGGAAACTTCATGCCGATGTTCACGTCATTATGACCAAAAATGCAACAAACTTTATCAATCCGATTACTTTCGAGACATTAACCGATCATAAATGTCTTGTTGATACATTTGATCGAAATTTTAATTACAATATTGAGCATGTCTCTCTCGGAAAAAAAGCAGATCTCGTACTTGTCGCACCTGCTTCTGCCAATATCATTGCAAAAATGGCACATGGACTCGCCGATGATATGCTCTCTACTACTGTACTTGCCTGCAAGTGTAAAAAGTTAGTAGCTCCAGCCATGAACACACGAATGTTTGAAAATCCAATTACACAGGACAATCTAAAAACATTAGAGCATTATGGAATGACCATCATCGCCCCAGCCGTTGGACTTTTGGCTTGTCAGGATGTCGGTGCAGGAAAAATGCCAGAATGTGATGTACTGCTCGATTATATTTTACAGGAATTAGCACATGAAAAAGATTTAAAAGGCAAACGAATTCTCGTAACCGCAGGTGCAACCCAAGAAGCCATTGATCCTGTCCGCTATATTACAAACCATTCCACAGGCAAAATGGGATATGCCATTGCCAAAGCCGCAAGTCAGCGTGGTGCAAACGTTACACTCGTAACAGGAGCTGCGCAAATCGAACCATACCGCTTCGTGGAAACCGTACCCGTTACTTCTGCCAGAGAGATGTTCGAAGCAGTTGTTTCCCGTGCAGACTATCAGGACATGATTATCAAAGCTGCCGCCGTTGCAGATTATCGTCCAGTCACGATAGCAGATAATAAAATAAAAAAGCAAGACAACAATATGAATATTGCACTCGAACGTACCGATGATATCTTAAAATACTTAGGAGAACATCGAAGAAAAGATCAGATTCTATGCGGATTTTCTATGGAAACGGAACATATGTTGGAAAACTCCCGTGCCAAATTAGCAAAGAAAAACCTCGACGTAATCGTAGCAAACAATGTAAAAACAAAGGGCGCCGGATTTGGCGTTGATACAAACGTCGTAACCATCATATCCAAAGATCACGAAATCGAACTGCCATTAATGAGCAAAGAAGAAGTAGCAAACCAATTATTAGACTTTTTACTCTCAATAAAATAAGATGACAAAGAAAGCTTTACGTGATCGTAAAATACCATTTGACATTGTTGCTCCAGTCGATCCATTTTACTCAGACACAAATCAAAAACAACTACAGAAAGCAGAACCATTAACAATGTAAAGAACATTATAACGATAATTGAGATTTTAAAATAAAGTGTGTAAATTTACTATTTTGTAACTTACATACTTTATTTTATATTTATAATTTCCTACTAAAAACTTCTCTCACTTTTTCATCTTATTGAAAAAGCTACTACTTGAATATAAATACAAGCTCCTTTAAATTAAAAACGTTATCATTTATTCCGACGGAACAATTAAGCTATGCCATTCTCCCCCATAATAATGTGGATCTCGTCCTCTCCTATATGTTGCATTGCAGAGATGATGATTATATTGAAAACGTAATTCAGACTTATTTGGTACTCTATAAAATACATAGAAACTAAAATCAATTATCCCATTTTCGCCATATATTCCTTTTTTATCATGAAAGCGAATGGTATACATATTGTCATATGCAGTTGCAGAAATTTGTGTACCAGTTCTTCCAGTCCATCTAAATCCAGTCTCTAATAGCGGATTAAGTGAAATAAAATAAGCTTGATCTTTCTCCAACTGGCCACTTATATGAGGCTTAAAATCAATTAAGATTGCATCTTTCTGGTAAGGAGAAACTCCTGTTGCAAAATAATTAGTTAAATACGAGCTTCCTATATATGGCTTAACCTGTTGAAAACATGTTAATGTATAGTAATCATGATTTTGATCCTCATCCAATATTTTCTGCACAACATAAATAGAACAATAAGAGCCTACCTTTTCTTCCTCTGTTGTTTCTTCGGTATAACAATCATAAATATCTTTCATCACTGTATAAGTACCGATTGTCTTTCCTCCATTTTCCAATGTAAAAACATAACCCGTTTTATCCATAAATTCAGAAACAACTCTTACAAATTGGTCAATCATTTGCTGTCTATGCTCTAAATCCAATGACTTTTCTATAAATCCAGAATGTAGAAGACTATTCTTCCTATAAATAAGTAATTCTCCGTTCATTTGTTCCTTTTCTAAATCTGGATACAGGATTCCAAATTTTTTCAATATCTTGAGACTTTCCTGACTCATCCCATTAGAAAAATTCATAACAATTACTTCATTTTCTTGAATCGCTGAAATTTCATTTTCTAATGTACTCACGTCCAAATTCTGATAGAATGAATAATCTGCCAAAAAATTCTCTTCTGTCTTCGGCATATCAACTAATTCTTTCGGAACAGTTTCCCATGGATAAAAGAAACAAACGCAAACAATTCCTATAAAAATAATTGCAATAATCAATGGATAACATTTTTTTCCCATAACATAATATACCTCCTAAAATACCAGATAGTGACAGTTGCAACATGCAACTGTCACTAATTTTTAGCTTATATACTTCTATAAATCAGAATCTTCAATTATGACACCTGAATTGAATACCATTGACCTCCCTTTTCTGGTATAATACCGTGACCAAACATCCATTATAGAAAAGAGCCAATGCTCATGGACATTACATCATACTTTCTGTTTTTCAATACCTTTATCTGCAGATATATACCACTCAAGCAATGGACATTTGATAATTTTCATTCTCCAAAGTACCAGAAGTTTAAGATCAGTGAACTCCCCCGCATCAATCCCTTTATCAAACAGGACTGGCTGTTCCTCCTTGAATACTATCTATGGAGATATAGCAAACCCAGTCTATACCTGAAGATGTTATCTGCCCTCACTGCAGTCATGCTCTCTCCAGGAAAACGGATCGTAAACATTTCGTCATCCATAAACGTGTGAACCCAAAGTGTCCTTACTATCTACATAACCTGAAGAAAGTCGATAAAGCAGACCTAAAAAAGGACTATGAGAAAAGTAAATATCAGCTTCATTATATCTACCATGAATTCACAATGGATTTCTTCCGCATGGACTTAAACTCCCTTCCAAGGAATGCCTCGTCCCTGAAATTCAGTAATCATAACGCCCACCTTATGTCCCTATGCCTTACACTGCATATTAACCCCGGTCTGTCACTTCGCAAAACCAGTCAGGCTCTCAAGGATCTTTATAACATTCCGATCTCCCATTAGCAGATCGCCAACTACTGCAAGACTGCCGCTGTCTGCATCAAGACTTTTGTAAATCCGTATCCTTATCACAAAGGGGGAGGTGTTTATCTCCAATGAAACCTACTACATCAAAGTCTGCGGTATCAAAACCTATGTCTGGCTTATCATGAACGCTGCCTGTCGTTCCATCATCGGTTAGCAGGTATTCGATAACCGTAGAGTCGCCCCTGTATCCTCGCTATGGCCTGAACCAGACTTATAAAGCCACTTACCGCCACACAAACGTCTTCGATAATATCAATGACCCAACTATGACCTCGCTCTCTGGATTGCTTATTACAACTTCCTACGTCACATAAACATAATAAATACAAAGTCCTCAATGAAGTGGAGATGCTGCAGAGTGCTGATAATATGCCTGGCAAATGGAATTTGCTCATTTTCCTCTCACAGCAAACCATCCTGAACATACAGAAAAATGGCACTGCGGCACAAGAGCACAGCTGTTGTCAATAGAACCGTGGAATACTGGAACAAGCGGCGCAGCCGACTGTGAGGATATGCTGCGAAAGTCTATTGATATAAGGCTCACGGAATATCCTGTTCAGCAGAAAAGGAGGCTACTGCGCCCTTTTCCTGTCTTCTGGCGAGGACGGGTTCGGGCAGAGCCCGAAAATAGGTCAAGGGACGGGACTAATCCGCCCTAAGTCCTCGGAGAGCTTTTCGCTATCAATATCTGCAATTTTCAAGGTTCAATTGAGCCTATTATTTTCAGCTCGATTTTCATAGATCACTTGACACTACCATATATTCTTGTGCAATTCCTATAAACTCCTAAAGATTTATAATATTTTTTACACTAGAACATGTTATTCTGTGCTGTTCGCAAAAAGAAATACTTCCCTAGAACAATTCAAGTCTATAAAATATTTAACCCATCAGAATTTAAAGTATCGTGTTTATCAGTTACACTTGCCATTGAATTAAATTTTTAAACAATCATTAGAAATTCCCCCTTTTATAATAATTTTCTCAAATCTTTCTCTTTTAAAATATGTAAACTAATATTTAGTCAAACGGATACCTGCAGTCTATTTTACTACTTGCTCATAATAGAATCGCCACCATGTAGCTTTTCAGAAGGAATTTATGTCCTTCCTAATATAAATAATTCCCCACCCACTGTTTATCGTTCTTCGCAATGAAAGCAGAAAACTTCTTTCATTCGCTTAAACAATATCACTTGTATTTATTATTTTAGATTTCATCTCTTTTGAAAAATCTACAAGTATTTCTTAACTAATAAAACTTGATATTGTAATTCAACTATAGTTTTCATTTTTCAAAATCCACTCCAAGATATTACTTAGAAAATATACTTCGATTAATCTATAAATTATATCTTTATATTTCTTTATTTTAGCAAAATATTCTATTTTTTCAATAATAAATCCAGAAATGGTTAGTTAAGTCCTCAAACGGTTCTATTTTTTTATTCTTAAATCATACATTCTATAAATTTTCTTTTAATTTTAATATGACTATACTTTTAAATTCTTCTTTTGTCATTTCTATCTCAAATTTCCCTCCGTTTTTCTCCACGATTCTTCGCACATTCATTAATCCTATCCCATGTTTTTTTCTATCTTCTTTTGTTGAAATTAGATTTCCTTGTCGATCTTGTTCTGGTAATCGTTCTAGACTATTTTTTATCTCCAATTTTGCATAAGTTTTTCCTTGTACAAATTTTATTTCTAAATACTTTTTATTTGTTATCGGTTTTATTAAAGCTTCTACTGCATTTTGCATTAAATTAGAAAAAACACTACATAATTCTACTTCTGTAACATCCAAATCTTGAATCCATTTTCCCTTCACATCCTTTTTTACATCATCTGATAACAAACTTACATAATGATTTAATAGAACATCTACAATAAAATTACCTGTTTGATAAAACTGTTTCTTCCTATCTACAAAATCATTTTTTAATTCTTTTACATAATTCATTACACGATTTGCATTTTCTTCGTATGCTAATTCCATTAAACATATAAGATGATTTTCCATATCATGCTGGTAAATTCTAATATTATTTTCTACTTCTAATAATCGTTCCTCATATTCACTTTTCATTTTTTTTAACTCTTCTTCCAATTGAATCAACTGGCGTATCTTTTCACTTTCTTTCATAAAAATCCAGACCAAACTATCTTTAAATCTATTAATGGTCTTCCCCCTTTTCTTAAATTGATTGATATTTTAAATCAAACTCTAAATAAGCTTTTTCAAATTCTTTTCTTTTTCTTCTTGACACAGGTATCTGTTTAGTTCCGATGTATATTACTCCGTGTTGGTAAGTTTGAATCCAATATAAGTTTACAATATATTGTCGATGAACTCGACAAAAACACCTCGCATCTAAGATGGCTTCCAACTGGTTTAAGGAATAAATCTGTCTAAATTTCTTTCCATCTACAAAGTATTCTGTATAACTGTCATAGGAAATAATATATTGAATTTGTCTTTGTATAATATTACACAAATTTCTATCTTTATAGAGTTTAATTATCTCCAGTCCAATCTCTAAATTCTGATAAGCATCCATCACTTCTCTTACTTCCTCTATTTCAAATGGTTTTGTAATAAACCGAAATGTTTGAAATTTAAAGGCCTCTTTAAAGCGCTCTGTTCTGCCTGTTGCAATGATGATTTTGCAATTTTTATTTATTTTTCGGATCTTATTTCCCACTGTTATCCCATCTAAATTAGGCATTTCAATATCCAGAAAAACTATATCCATTTTTTCTACTTCCTGAAGCAGCTGTTCTCCTGAAGTAAAAGTATCAATGTTACAGATGAGATCTTTCTGTTCCCCCACTTGCTGTACAAGACGAGTTAGTTGTCTAACAGCTAAGATCTCATCATCACAAATTCCTATTTCTAACTGTTTCATATGTCTCCTTACCGTCCTGTATTAAATTATCTCCCCATGAAAGCAACAATAGTTTTTATAATAATAATATTCTTTCATTATACAACACTTTAATTTTAGCATTGTTTTTATAATTTAGCAATGTTTTTTGTAAATTTTCTCCAAAAATAGTTTTTTATAATTACCGTAAAATAGCTAGTTTTTACGCAAAAAACGCAGCAGTATAGAAATTTCTTCCATACTGCTGCGTTTTTTTGCTTTTATATTTAGTTATTATTCTGCTTTTTTGCGTCTTACAGGCATTTTCTTGAATACAATTGCAGTTCTGCTTGGAATATAAACTTGGAAGCCATAACGTCCGTCTGGTAACTGCACCGTCTGGTAAGTCGTGGTCTGAGATACTCGGTCGCATCCGCCAAAGTTTGGATCATCCGTTGTAAGAATTACTTTATATTCTCCTGGCTGGGATACTGGTACGAAATATCCGCTAAAGGAACGATTTGGATGGAAATTCATTACAAATACTTCTTTTCCCTTTTCGTACATCAGTATCTTATCCCCTTGGTGTACCCATAAGTTATGTGCTTCATTTTTTGGAGAAAGCAGATTTTCTGATTTAGACATCTGAATCATTGCTTTATCAAAGTTATTTAACCATTCATATTTCAAATCATGGTTATCTACTAGACTCCACTGTCTTCTGCAATAATGATAACTCCATCCATTGCCTTCTCTTGGGAAGTCAA
>DVHN01000095.1 GCA_018712075.1 Candidatus Fimimorpha faecalis | reverse complement strand
TTGATTGAACCGCCGTGTACCGAACGGTACGCACGGTGGTGTGAGAGGTCGGAATTTCTCAATCAAGAGAAATTCCTCCTACTCGATATGCAAAAATCAGCCGACTTGATTTGGAAAAAATATAGACGAGAATTCAACTCTGTGATACCATATTAGAAACGTGGCTAAGAATAAATGGGAATTTAGCCTCTGTAATAAAAAAGAATGGAGAACCTTATGAAAAAAGGACAAGTTTATGAAGGAATAGTGGGAAAAATTCAATTTCCGAATAAGGCACGGGTAATCGTAGAAGGAGAAGAGAAACAAGCGATTGTAAAAAACGCAATTACCGGGCAAAAAATTCGGTTTTCAATTAATAAAGTAAAAAAAGGGAATTATGAGGGACGTTTATTAGAAGTGTTGGAAAAGTCTCCGTTGGAGAGCAAGGAAATGATCTGTCCACATTATGGAATTTGTGGAGGATGTCTTTATCAGAGTATTCCATATGAAACACAATTAAAAATAAAAGAACAACAAGTACAGGATCTGTTAAGTAGTGTAGTGCCATCATTTGAATTTGAAGGTATTCAAGGAAGTCCTATGGAAGAAGGATACCGTAATAAAATGGAATTTTCTTTTGGTGATGAAATCAAAGATGGTCCACTTGCACTTGGGATGCATAAAAGAGGAAGTTTTTATGATATTGTGACAGTGAAGGAATGCCGTATTGCAGACTCGGATTTTCGCATGATTTTAACAGCAACATTGCAATACTTTCAGCAAGAACAGATTCCTTTTTACCATAAAATGAGACAAGAAGGAGTGCTGCGCCATCTTCTGATAAGAAAAGCTGCAAAAACAAAAGAAATTATGGTAGCACTTGTTACAACAACACAACAGTGTCTCGACTTAACAAATTGGAAAGAAAAATTATTAAAATTGCCATTACAGGGGACGATAACAGGAATTCTGCATATTTGGAATGATCGTTTAGCCGATGTAGTACAAAGTGATCGTACCGAAATTCTATATGGAAGGGATTATATCGAGGAAGAGTTATTGGGACTACGGTTTCAAATTACACCATTTTCCTTTTTCCAAACCAATTCACTTGGTGCAGAGGTACTTTATCAAACGGTTCGTAACTATATTGGAGAAACAAACGAGCGAATTGTGTTCGATCTCTATAGCGGAACAGGTACCATTGCACAGATTCTAGCTCCAGTTGCCAAAAAAGTAGTCGGTGTGGAAATCGTAGAAGAGGCAGTAAAAGCAGCTCAAACCAATGCAGAAAAAAATGGATTGGACAATTGTTATTTTCTTGCAGGTGATGTACTAAAAGTAATCGATGAAATAGAAGAAAAACCAGATCTTATTGTACTCGATCCACCAAGAGATGGAATCCATCCAAAAGCATTGAAAAAAATCATTCAGTATGGAGTAGAAAAAATCGTATACGTTAGCTGTAAACCGACCAGCCTAGTAAGAGACCTCCAAGTACTGCAAGAAAGCGGATATCAAGTGATAAAAGCAAAAGCAGTAGACATGTTTCCTGGAACGGCGAATGTGGAGACTGTGTGTCTCTTGAGTCGCATAAAATAAGGATTTTCTAATTTTTAAAGGTGGACTTTTAGTGTTTTTGTCCACCTTTTGTCTACGTTATTTTTAGATGTTGACAGCGGATTCAAATATGTCTACCGCCTCCTGTTGCATCTTGTCGGTTATGTGAGTATATGTTTGTAATGTTGTTCCAATATCACTGTGGCCTAACCTATGTTGCACATCCTTAATATTCGCTCCATTTTCTATTAATATAGTGGCATGAGTATGCCGCAAAGAATGATAATCAAAAGCCATTCCAAGCTCATGATGAATAACACGAGAGCAATATTTAAACGAATCTGTACTAATCAATTGACCGTTTTCTCTTACGCAAATCAAGTCGCAACTCTCTAATTGCACTGGTACACTTTTTTCTATCTGTACAATGCGGTAGATTGTATTATTCTTTTCATCTTTCTCAGGCTTTATATAAGTTTTTGTATAATATTCTCCATATTGCATTTCATTTCTCTTTTGAGTAATTCTAACGTTTTTCAATACTTTATACAAAGTTTCCCCAAATTTGATTTCCCTAATAGATCCTCTGGTTTTTGGAGTTTGGAAGTACCATGCAGATTTCTCTTCTTTCTTTCCTTTTTGTTCAAGTACTTTTCTAACATCAACTCCATAGTTTCGTTTTACGGTTTGCTTGTTGACAGATAAGGTACGGTTTTCTAAATCAATATCATTCCAAGTCAACGCAAATGTCTCAGAAATTCTTAATCCAGTATAATATCCAATCATAAGCGGTAGGTAGAAAGGATTGCCCTCTGGGAAGCGTTTGATAATCTTTTCGAAATCATCACCTGAGATAATGATTCTTTCTCGCATTTTTTTCTCAAAGACAGGATATTTAACCCGATCGCACGGATTGACCTGCAAGTATCCAAGGGGTTCAATTGCATAGTTTAAAGCACAAGAGAAAACAGAAATAATTCCTTTTACACTGTTCTTAGAAAAACCCTCTAATTTTAATTGATTTATGTATTCTTGTAACATTCCAGAAGTAACAGATACTAATTTGTAACTTCCAAAATTCTTTTTTAAATGATTCTCGATTATGTTCAGATAGCCAAGTTGGGTATTATATTTTAAATTGATTTTACAATAATTGTCCATCCAGTAATCGAGATAATCAGATACACTAATCCCTACTTGTTGATAAAATTGACCTGTTTTGTTGTAGGTGTTATAGGCTTCATTTCCTGCTTGCAGTGCTTCTTTTTTAGTGCGAAAACCACCTTTTGTGATGCGTTTTCTTTTTCCATCTACTCGTGCAGCTTCAAATCCATACTCCCAAGTATTTCCTCTTTTTCTGGTTGTAACTTGTCCCATAATATCATCTCCTTAAAAAATGGAATTTTTTGGTAAATAGAACACCTGTTTCTTGTTTTTTAGTCATCGAGATGATATAATATGCCTTGTCGAGGGAATATATCATCTCTGGCATATTCAAGCCGTCTCTGTGTTGCCGCACAGGGGCGGTTTTTATATTTTTCTTTTTTCTATTCTAGCGATATCTTCAAAATACAGTATTACTTGTTCCTCTCTTTCTGTACTGTGATCTTCAAGATTCTTCAGTTTCCCTTCTGTATCAATAATAAATTTTCTGTAATTACAAAGGCATATGAATCTCCGATTTCCCTCTTCCATTTCTGTGTGAAGAATAAAACCCTCATACATCAAATTGCAGTTTTTTAAATATACACAAATCCATATGCCTGTTTTTGAGTTAGTTTCTATTGCATCAATCTCATTAAGACTTAAAGACGTATTAATACCTAACCTTCTTAAAAAGTGAAATTCTTTTTCTTTTTCGACCAAAAGAGAGGATATGTAAGCAACCAATACTGCCAGGATAAATAATACTATATTTTGCTCTAGTTCATTAAATTGTGCAAATAAGGTATTTACGAACACTACATACAAATAGCTTATAACAATGCTCTTTACAATTAATGCTCTGGTATCTTTTAAAGTAATGCCTATGCAAAAATAGTATACCCATATAGTAATATATCCTGGGAATATGTACTGTATGTATCGTGGTAATACCGCAATGATTTCTAAAATGTCATTCACACCCATCTTGATTGTCCTTACCTGTTTGCTCTAAATCTTTTGGGATTGGAGGTTTGGCGGTGGGTTTTAGATCTATAATTCGTAAATCAAAAGGGCAATCGCAAAGTTCAAGTTGTTGATACACATTTTCATAACTGTCTTCTAAATACTTCAATTCCAATAAAAGTCTATTTACAGATCTTATTGTGTTATTAAGAATTTCAATCTCCAACTCAAAATCCATATGATAAGATAATAATTTATCCAAATTACATTGCACTGACTTCAATTTATCCAAACTATCATCTAAAAGTTCCTTTCTTTTTAAAGCATCATCTGCTTTATCCATCCCCGTATACCTCCTCTTAGGTTATTTACGAACAAACTTCTGTAATTGAAATTATTAAAATATAATTCCTTCTGCTACATAAAAAAGAGCCTTAGAATAAAAAATCCCAAGGCTCTTTACGACTAGACACCAGCCATTAATATTTAACATTACAGCATATGTATGAGCCTTGTCAAATATTATGCTGTTAATTTCTTTAGCACAAGTCTAAAAAGATTATATACTATTCAAGTCCGTATTGGGATTTTGATGATACTACACCATCTTGGATAGATATAGATGCATTTGATAATGCTTTTTCTCCATTCCAATCATAGTTTTCCGTGACTGTTCCTAAAAGATATATAACCGAAGATAGATCTCCTGCGCCACCGACTATTTCCTTTACTTGGTCGTATGTCATTCCTGTTTGAATAGCATCAAATTTTTCTTTTGTGATTTTCGCCTCACTGTCTCCGAGTCCTGTCTGAGTTTTTGAAGATATTACGTTATCTGTGAACGTTGCAGTAATCGTATTTAAGAATCCTTCTCCATTCCAGACATATATTTTTGAAATAGAACCAGCAATTTCACTTTCGCTTTGTTGTTCTCCCTCTCCAAGGATTTCAACAACCTGTTCATAGGTCATATTGGCTGAAATTTTTAAGAAATTCTCCATAGTTACTTTGGAATCTTCATTTTCTTCTG
This sequence comes from Candidatus Fimimorpha faecalis, assembly GCA_018712075.1. GTDB lineage: Bacteria > Bacillota > Clostridia > Lachnospirales > Lachnospiraceae > Fimimorpha > Fimimorpha faecalis. The sequence goes on along the minus strand of DVHN01000095.1, from coordinate 530 downwards.
TAGTTTCCTTTTGCGTTTCTTCTTCGGTTTTTTCAGTAGCAGTCTCTTTTTGAGTTTCCTCTTTGGTCTGCTTTTCGGTTTCTTTTTTACTTTCGGTTTGCTGTGCTATGTCGCTTGGTTCAGAATTATCCTTGTTACCTCCACTAACTGCGGCAACGATTATAACAATAACCACAATAGCAATAATCCATTTTCCTTTCCCTTTCTTTTTCGTTTTTCCTTTTGCCATTTGTTGCTTCCTCCTTAAATTATAAATTTTATAGAAAATAGGATTCTATTTACAATGAAATTATAACGAACTTTACGAGAAAAGTCTATATACTAGAGAAAAAATACAATAAAGATGTGCTAATTGGTAATTTTACAGTGCTAAAAAACCGCCCACCTTTTTTCGCTTACTTGTGGTAACATATGGATAAGTAATTACTTATTAGTTGCACACACTATTACAAAAAGAGGTGCAACTATGAAGACCAACTATATTTCCGAAGGTAGTGTCAAATGAGTTATGAAAAAATGGAGCCTAAGAA
>DVHN01000094.1 GCA_018712075.1 Candidatus Fimimorpha faecalis | reverse complement strand
TAAATGGAACAACTTGTCCATTTTTATGTAAGCTCTTACATTTTTATTTTATTATACTGTTATTTTTTCCTAATTACAACTATTTTTCTTTAAAATTTTTAACAATTTTTCTCAAGTTTCTTTGTAAATTTTGACGAATTTGTCATTTTATAGAACTTATTTTTAAAACAACTTGACAAATTGAAAAAGTTGTTATAAGGTGTTTGTAAGCTCTTACATCAAATAATTTTCTCATTTTGGCAGGAGGAATTTAATTCTTATGAAAAATTATATTAAAATCCATCCAAATGACGTAGTAGCCGTAGCACTTTCCCCTCTAGCTGCTGGCACAGTTATTTCTATTGATGGAATAACCGTTACCCTACAGGAAGATATTCCACAGGGTCACAAATTCGCATTAGTGGCGATTCACGAAGGCGATCCAATTATTAAATATGGTTATCCAATTGGATATGCAAAAACAGATGTCCCACAGGGAAGCTGGATTCATGTTCATAATATCAAGACTGGACTTGGAGATCTCTTAAATTACACTTACGACAGAAAAGTTACTCCTATCTCCCCAACGGAGGAACGGTTTTTTGACGGATATCGCCGTCCAAATGGAAAAGTAGGCGTACGTAATGAGATCTGGATTATCCCAACCGTTGGATGTGTTAATAATATCGCCACTACGATTGAAAGACAGGCTCAAAAATTTAAAACTGGAACGATTGATGATATTGCTGCATTTCCACATCCTTACGGCTGTTCCCAGATGGGCGATGATCAAGAATACACACGATCCATTCTTGCTGATTTAATCAATCATCCAAATGCAGGCGGTGTCCTTGTGCTTGGATTGGGCTGTGAAAACAGCAATATTGATGTATTAAAAGAATATATTGGCGAATACAATCCAAATCGTGTTAAGTTTCTTGTATGTCAGGAATCCGATGATGAAGTTACTGACGCATTGAAATTAATCGAAGAATTAGCTGCCTACGCTGGCAGTTTTCATCGTGAGCCAATTAGTTGCAGCGAATTAATCATTGGTATGAAATGCGGTGGCTCAGATGGTCTTTCTGGCATTACAGCCAATCCAACCGTTGGAGCTTTTTCAGATAAGCTTATTTCCAAAGGCGGTACCACGATTTTAACCGAAGTTCCTGAAATGTTCGGTGCAGAAACATTATTAATGAACCGCTGCAACAATGAAGAGTTATTTGATCAAACGGTGAACTTAATTAATGACTTTAAAAATTATTTTAAAAGCCATAACCAAACCATTTATGAAAATCCATCTCCTGGTAATAAAAAAGGTGGAATTTCAACTTTAGAAGATAAATCCATGGGTTGTACACAGAAATCTGGAAGCGCTCCTGTTATGGGCGTACTTTCTTATGGTGAACCAGTTTCTACAAAAGGATTAAATTTATTAAGCGCACCTGGCAATGATCTAGTTGCATCCACTGCGCTCGCTGCATCGGGTGCCCATATTGTTTTATTTACAACTGGACGTGGAACACCATTTGCTTCTCCAGTTCCAACAGTAAAAATTTCCAGTAATTCCAACATTGCAAAAAAGAAACAAAACTGGATCGATTTTAACTGTGGAGTATTAACGGAAGATGTTACATTAGATGAGCTAAGCGATCAATTATTTGATTTCGTTATTGCGATTGCTTCTGGAAAGAAAGTAAAAGCCGAAGAAGCTGGATTCCATGATATGGCTATTTTCAAACAAGGTGTAACATTATAAAATCAACAAATCATTTAAAAATTAATATAACATTATTATATGGGGGTTATTTATTATGAAACATTTATGTTATCAGACACTTGAAGAATCTGGATATGACGGATATGTATTAAAGGATGCTCCAGAACGAGTACTTCAATTCGGTGAAGGTAATTTCCTTCGTGCTTTTGTCGATTATTTCATTGATATGATGAACGAAAAGGCTGGTTTTAACTCTAAAGTTGTATTAGTTCAACCAATTGCTCCTATCCCAGGTGCTATGGACTTAGCTAAAGTAATCAATGATCAAGAAGGTCTTTACACATTGTATTTGCGTGGCTTTGAAAATGGACAGAAAGTAAATGCAAAGCGTGTTATTTCCTGTGTAAGCCGTTGTTTAAATTCCTACACAGATTATGATGCAGTTATGGCATGTGCTGAAAATCCAGATCTTCGCTATATCGCTTGTAATACAACAGAAGCTGGTATTGCTTACGATCCTGCTTGTCAATTTACAGACACTCCTGCGGCTACTTATCCAGGTAAATTAACTCAATTTCTTTATAAGAGATTCCAAGCATTTGGTAAAGAACCAGGAAAGGGATTTGTTATTTTAGCTTGCGAATTAATTGATAACAACGGAAAAGAACTGGAAAAATGTGTGCTCAAATATGCACAGCAATGGGAACTTGGAGAAGAATTCATCAACTGGATTCAGGCAGAAAACATTTTCTGTTCCACATTAGTAGATCGTATCGTAACAGGCTATCCTCGTTCTGAAGCAGATGCCTTAAATGAAGAAAATGGTTATATTGACCAAGTATTAGACACGGGTGAAGTATTTGGCTTCTGGGTTATTGAAGGTCCACAGAGTTTAAAGAACGAACTTCCATTTGAAGAAGCTGGACTTCCTGTATTAATTACCGATGACCATAAACCATATAAACAGCGTAAAGTTCGTATCTTAAATGGTGCTCATACTTCCATGGTACTTGGTGCATATTTGGCAGGACAAAACATCGTTCGTAACTGTATGGAAGATGAAGTAATTCAAGGATTTATGAATAAAACTATTTATGATGAGATTATTCCAACTTTAACATTACCAAAGGATGAATTAGAAAGTTTTGCTCATTCTGTTACAGAGCGTTTTAAGAATCCATTTATTGATCATGCATTATTGGCAATTTCCTTAAATTCTACTTCCAAATGGAAAGCACGTGTTATGCCATCCTTCCTTGGATATGTAAAAAATACGAATACACTTCCAAAATGTATTACTGCATCTTTCGCTTTCTATATCGCTTTCTATAGAGGAATCCGTTTGGAAGATTCTGGATTGATCGGCAAACGTGGAGAAGAAGAATATACCATTCACGATGATCGTGATATTTTGGAATTTTATGATGCTCATAAAAATGATAGTAATGCAGAATTGGCTCATGCTGTATGCAGTAATGTAAACTTCTGGGGTCAAGATTTAACAGAAATCGCAGGATTTGAATCAGCCATAACAGAGTACTTAGATAAGATTGATCAAGAGGGTACTTATGCTGTTATGAAAGAATGCCTGTAATTTACAATCTATTGCTTCATATAATTAAATACAGACTTTTGTTCTGTATTTCAATCGCTTAATATAAAACCTAATACTGCCATTTTATAATCGAGTAGGAGGAATTTCTCTTGATTGAGAAATTCCGACCTCTCACACCACCGTGCGTACCGTTCGGTACACGGCGGTTCAATCAA
>DVHN01000093.1 GCA_018712075.1 Candidatus Fimimorpha faecalis | reverse complement strand
ACAAGTAAAGATTAGGACTGTGTGTAGAAGAAGTAAGAAGAAATAATTAGTTTTATGGCTTTTTAGAATAAAATTCTATTTATTTTCCCCAATTATAGAGATAAAGTAGTTGATTTATTATTGAGATGGTTCTTTGTAAGAAAAGCCATGGAATAGGAAAAGAATCGTCAAAAGAAAGTAGGGATAAGAATGCAAGAAAACGGACGTTTTTCGAATCAGAGTAAGGCAAAGAAAACAGCGAAAGACAGTATTTTTCGAGATTTGTTTGAAAATCCGAAATACTTGCTCCAGCTCTATCAGGTGCTGCATCCAGAAGATAGGAAAGTGACGGAAGATCAGATTAGCAGTGTAACGATTCAAAATGTTTTATTGGATCAGATGTATAACGATTTAGGATTTGTAGTGAAGGAACGCCTATTGCTGCTTGTGGAAGCGCAGTCCACATGGAGTAAAAATATTGTCATTCGTGTGTTATTATATTTAGCAAATACTTGGAAAGAATATATTCAAAATAAAAAATTAAACATATATGGAAGTGGAGGCATGTCACTTCCCAAGCCAGAGTTGTATGTGATTTATACGGGAGAGCGAAAGGAACGTCCTGAATGGATCTTCTTATCAGAGGAATTCTTTCCAGGTCAGGAATGTTTTGTGGATGTGAAAGTGCGAATGCTCTATGATGGAAAAGAGGGTGATATTCTCAACCAGTATGTAACGTTCACGAAGATTTATAATGAACAAGTGAAAGAATATGGAAGAACAAAGGAAGCAGTATTAGAAACTATTCGCATTTGTAAGAATAGAAAGATATTGAAGGAATATTTGGAAAGCCGAGAGAAGGAGGTTGTAGATATTATGATGACGTTATTTGACCAGGAATATGCAGTAGAACGCTATGGAGATGAGAAAAAGGCAGAAGGAAAAGCAGAAGGATTAGCAGAAGGCGAAGCAAAAGGGACAATGAAGGCAAAACAAGAAATGACATATAAACTTGTGGATAGAAGAATACCATTGGAGACGATTTCTGAGATTGTCGAAATAAGTGTTGAAGTGATAAAGAAATGGTTGGCAGAGCGACCAGTGACAGTAAGATAAAAAGGTAAAAGATAGCCTTCTGAATTCTTATATATATGGAAGAAATTAGAGAAATAAAAGAAGGAGGAAGGCTATCAAGCAGCTAATGATTGTAAAGTGATTATAATTTCTGTAATGAGATAGTGTTAAGTTTATCCTTTGCAGGAATTATTTTTATAGGATTGCAGTAAATAAAGGATATAATGTACTTTATAAGGATACAACAAGCGAAAGGACAGATAATTTCAACCTAAGGTATGGACAGAGGAGAATGCATTTCCCCCGAAAATAGATGATTTATAACTTCTTCATATAATCATCCTCCTTTTATAGTTGCAACAGATTGACTATTAGAGCAAATATAAGGCATAGAAGCTGTGGATTATGGTTGTTTAATGGAAGGTTCTACAAATGCTCTGTTATGGTATGGGGATCGGGGACAGAAAATAAGATTAAAATATATCAAAAATAATATATACAAAAGAGATATACTGACCAAATAAAGAGGGGATGAACTAGATATTTGTTTCTGTTTGCTGTATCATTTCACATTTTTTAATTATTTTTCTAATTTCTTTTTGATGAGAATGATTAGGATGTGGGTAGAATACTTTTAGGAATCCATCAGATGATTTACCAGGAAAGTGAGACTGTAGAGTTAAGATGTATTATAGTAGATGATATAAAGAATGGTTTGTGCTCAGAAGGTGGTTTTGTAAGTGGTATTACTTTAAAGGATATAATGATGGGAATTCCTGTATGCCGAAATGTAAAACTAGCAAATGTATTTTATCGACTGGAGTTTATTGAAGCTTATGGAACGGGGATACTAAAGATTATGGAGGTTTATGCAGGAACGAGAAAAGAACCAAAAATTGAAACTTCTGATAACACGTTTAAGATTATTCTTCTTATTGGGTATCATGAAAAAAACGGGCTGAGAGATAGCAGACTCTTAGCCCGTTGTGTTTATATCATATGTTATTTGTGAATTTTTATATGGAGGCAAAAAATTACTGGACTATTTCCGAAGAGATAGCCCAGTAATCTTTTCAAGGTTTTTGATTACGCCAATACTTAGATCTTTGCCATTATGATTCGGTATCACTACAGTCTTAGAGGAATTAAGCTTCTTATATTGATAATGAGAACCATTTATTCTAACACGTTTCCAGTCATTAGCAGTAATTATTTTTTCAACCTCTCGAAATTTCATATGCATAGCCTCCTTTATGATATTAGGTAAGTTAATAGATACAATTTGCTATTAAAATTACATATCATGGGGCGTACAAATGAAATATCTATTTTTATTATATCATTTTGTGAAAAGTAGTCAACTAGAATTGAATAAAAAATCGAGAAAAAGTGCTTGACAGAAAAATGCACACGCATTATAATACGTATTAAAGATAAAAATGTATTGAAATGCATATTAATATTAAGGGTGACTCATTATAAATTAGGAGAAAATTCTAATGAGGGAAAGGATGTTAAGAGATAATTATGAAAGAAAATTATGTATACCCTGCTATAGTAAGGAAAATGGGGGAAGAAATTGAAGTTTCTTTTTTAGATTTTCCAGATTTAATTGCAGTAGCAGATGATGAAAATGAAATAATAAGAGCAGCACAGGAAGTATTGGCGTTGACGATATTGGATTATGTTGATCAGGGAAAGAAACTTCCAGAACCAAGCATGGCGAGTGGAAATATTATTTATATTCATGTATGGATGCCTTATTTTAAAAACACAACAAAGGAAATCTAT
>DVHN01000092.1 GCA_018712075.1 Candidatus Fimimorpha faecalis | reverse complement strand
ATCGCATATCGAGTAGGTAGATGAAATCTTCCCTACTCGATTGTTACATGGAATATTGAGTTGTAACGAGTTTTTCATATGGGACGTCTTCTTTGAGTTCGCCGTTGTCTTTTAAAATATCTTTTAAAAGTTCAAAACTGTCTTTCTCAAAACGGGTAGTTTCTTTCCATGTATCTTGCTTTTGGTAACGTTCTACGATAACGGCGATCGTTTGAGGAGAAGTTTCTTTGAATTGTGGGGCGATTACTTCTGCAATTTCTTCAGGAGAATGGGAATTTACATAGTCCAGACCTTTTTGAATGGCATTGGTAAATTCCTGGAGTTTGTTATTTTCTTTTTCCATATAGCTCTTTTTTACACAATAGGCAGTATATGGCACATAACCAGAATCCACCCCAAGGGAAGCAAGCACAACCCCATCGCCCTGTTCTTCTAATGCTGCGGCATATGGTTCAAATTCAATCGAATAATCTCCCTGCCCGCCAGAAAAGGCAGCGGCAGTGGACCCAAAATCAATATTCTGAACAATCGTAAGATCGTTTCTTGGATCAATTCCGTGATTCTTTAAAATATACTCAAATATCATTTCGGGCATACCACCTGCTCTTCCTCCAAGTACTGTTTTACCCTTTAGTTTTTCCCAAGAGAAGTCATCCTCTGCTTCTCTTCCGACTAGAAAGTTTCCGGCTCGCTGTGTCAGTTGGGCAAAGTTTACGGCATAGTCTTCCTGTCCTTGCTGATATACATAAATAGAAGATTCACATCCCATGAATCCAATATCTGCATGGTCGGAAATCAAAGCAGTCATTACTTTATCTGCACCAAATGCATTTTCTAATATTAAATCAATACCTTCTTCTTCAAAATATCCAAGTTCAATTGCTGCATATTGAGGAGCATAAAAAATAGAGTGTGCTACTTCGCTTAATGTAATGGAAGTAAGTTTTGTTTCATCGGGCTTTTTTTGACATCCCGTAAAAAGAATCAAAAGGATTAGCATTCCTGCTAAAAAAAGAATGGTTTTCTTCTGCATAATAATCTCCCAAATTACTTTATTCATAATAATATATTCGAAAATAAAAATCTGTGATCCTTATTTTTCAAGACTCGTTCGCAAAACTTCTTTGTAAAAATTTAATAGGTTTTTCGTATTCTTAATACTGTCTTAATAAATTCAACGATATAGTAAGAAGTAAGAAACAATCTAAACTTTTATACCCGTTTGCGAGTGCCATGATAGGAAGGTGAGTGTATGGATTTATTGTTGAATATTGGAATTGTGATAGTATTCGCTTGTTATTTGCTTTTTATAGGACTTATTTTTACATCAAAACTAGAGTTTTTTTGTAGAGATATGGAAAAGGATGAAAAGGAGACTTATAAAATAATTGTTTTTGGAAAAAGCAAATTAGCAAAAGATTGTGAAGCGTTTTTTAATAGAAAATGTATTAAATGTAAACGGATTGAAAAATTGGAGACAGATTTAAAATGTAATATTTGGAAAGCAAACTATATTTTGGCAGTGGACGATTCCGATTATGAAAACTTAGTTGCTTGTACCGTTTTGCGGACGTGCTGTGACAGTGATGGTTCTTATGCTATTTGTAACGAAGAACAGAATAGAAAAATCTTTCAGGAAAATAAAATTATGATATTGGAAGATACTATTTTATCAGAAAAAACAATTTATCGGATGATAAAGGAGAACTGTTATGTTTTATAAAATAAGAGAGAGGATGACTCGTACCCAAGTGATTGCGTTTGGATATTTTCTTGTCATTGCACTTGGGACGATTCTTCTCATGCTTCCAATTGCGACAAATCCAGGAAAACAGACGAATTTTTTAACTTCGTTATTTACTGCTACAAGTGCTACTTGTGTGACTGGACTGGTAGTAGTAGATACAAGTACCCATTGGACTTTATTTGGACAAATAGTGATTTTAGGAATGATTCAAATAGGCGGATTGGGTTTTGTAACAATTGGTGTTTTATTTGCAATGTTTTTAAACCGAAAGATTTCATTAAGGATGAGGGGATTGCTGCAAGAAAGTATGAACACAAGCCAGGTCGGAGGTATAGTACGTTTGACGAAAAAGGTTTTAAAAGGGACAGTTATAATGGAAGGAATTGGAGCAATCGTATTGTCAATACGTTTTATACCAGAGTTTGGAGTACAAAAAGGAATGGGATTTAGCATTTTTCATGCAATATCCGCATTTTGTAATGCAGGATTTGACCTTATGGGAAGTACTACGGGAGAATATAGCTCACTTGTGTTTTATTCCAATGATTTACTGGTCAATGTAGTTATTATGTCGTTGATTGTAATAGGGGGAATTGGCTTTTTAGTGTGGGATGATTTGACGAAAAATAAATTCCATTTTCGGCGTTATATGCTGCATACAAAGATTGTACTAACTGCCACGATTGTACTAATTTTTGGTGGGGCATTTTTATTTTATATTTTTGAAAGACATAATTTAATGGCTAATATGGGAATAAAAGAAACCATTTTAACTTCTTTGTTTAGTTCTGTAACTGCCAGGACAGCAGGATTTAATACAATTGATACGGCAGGACTGACGACAAGTTCGAAAATGTTGACAAGCCTGTTAATGTTTATTGGAGGTAGTCCAGGTTCTACGGCAGGCGGAATTAAAACTGCAACGATTATGGTTCTTTTTATTTATGTTGGTTCTAATTTAAGAAATTCTAAGGAGTGTCACATTTTTGGAAGGAGATTGGAAGAAGATGCAGTTCGCAGGGCAAGCAACGTTGCAATCATTAGTTTGACTATGGCAGTAATCGCATCAATTGCAATCTGTTATCTTCAGCCATTATCAATGGAAGATGTTGTATTTGAAGTATTCTCAGCGATTGGAACGGTGGGAATGTCTACAGGAATAACGAGAGAGTTAAATACCGTTTCGCGCATTATTATTATATTGCTTATGTACTGTGGAAGAATTGGAAGCATGGCATTTGCATTATCTTTGTTAGAGCGAAAACGAGCTGCCCGAGTACGATATTCAGTGGAAAAAGTAATGATTGGGTAAATCGGAAGGAAAATAGATATTGATAAGATTGTAAAAATTTTGTAAAATAACAGTCAGATATGGATGAAATTTCCTTCCTGCTAAATTCAAGACTTACCTATGAGTCTTGGCGCAGGACTTGGGTCAGCGTCAGCTGGCATAATACTGCTAAAGTAAAACTGGAGGAATGGATGTGAAAAATAAACATGTCATATATGGAATACGTATGATAGTTATTATGCTGGCAATAACGATGTTTTCAATTTTGTTAAATCAGATGGGAATTGGAAAAGAAAATGTATTAATGCTATTTATTGTAGGAGTTTTACTTGTTGCGTACTGTACCAATGGATATCAGTATGGAATTATTGCTTCGCTGATTAGTGTTATGAGCTTTAATTATCTTTTTACAGAGCCACTTCGGACGTTTACTATTTCTCGTCGCCAAGATGTAATTTTATTAGTCTTTTTTTTAGTGGCAGCTTTGATTTCTTCTAATCTCACGGTACGATTTCAAAAACAAGTAAAAGTTGCAAGAGAAAATGAACAGCTTGCAAAGCAGTTGTCCATAGAGCAGGAACGAATTCGATTTGCAATGGAGAAAGAACAGATGCGCAGCGGATTGTTAAGAAGTATTTCTCATGATTTGAGAACTCCATTAACTGGGATTGCAGGAGCCAGCAATTTGATTATAGAGGCAGGAGAGCAGCTGGACCGAGAAAGTATTGTTAGTCTGGCAAGGGATATTAACGATCAAGCGGATTGGCTAATTCAACTGATTGAAAATATTTTAAACATGACGAAAATTGATAGTGGAAAGCTGGTTATTGAAAAAAAACCAGAAGCAGTGGAAGATGTAATCAATAATGCGATCACCCATGTAAAGAGTCGCTGTCAAAATCGGAGTATTGAAATTATGGTACCAGATGATGTATTTATTATTTCAATGGATGGAAAAGCAATTGTACAAGTGTTAATTAATCTTTTAGACAATGCGATTAAGCACACAGAAGAAAATGGGATGATCCGAATTCGTGTATATAGACAAGAAAGAATGGTTTGGTTTTGTATTGAGGATAATGGCAGTGGAATTGAAGAAACAGTAAAAGATCATTTATTTGAAGAGTTTGTAACATTTCGTCCAGTTAGCCAGGATACTGGGAAGGGGATTGGTTTGGGATTACCCATTTGTAAAGCAATTGTAACTGCTCATGGAGGCAGTATGATGGCTGAAAACCGAGACGAGGGAGGAGCACGTATTCAATTTAGTCTTCCAGAAATAATGGAATAGGGCTTATTTCAGGAATCTTTTAAATTACGGAAGTTTAAAAAAGAAATGGAGAAAAGGATGGAAAAGGAAGTTACTGTGTTAATCGTGGAAGATGATAAGTATATTTCAAACTTTATATGCATGACTTTAAAACAGGAAGGATATCGTTATATTAAAACAGCCATGGGGAGGGAAGCAATTAGTTTATCGTATGCCAATAATCCAGATGTTATTATTTTAGATTTGGGTTTGCCCGATATGGATGGAAGTCAAGTAATTGAACATATTCGCAGCTATTCAGAAAAACCAATTATTGTTGTGTCCGCTAGACAAGAAGAAGCAGAAAAAATTAAGGCATTAGATTTAGGAGCAGATGATTATGTAGTAAAACCATTTTATATGGGAGAATTGCTAGCCAGAATTCGTGTTGCAGTTCGGAAGACAAAAAATACAGATACGGAAATGATGGAAACATTTGAACGGGATTATTTAAAAATAGATTTTGTAAAGCGGATGGTTTATATTGATAACAAAGAAGTGCATATGACTCCAATTGAATATAAATTACTTGTACTTTTCGTTACAAATAGAGGAAAAGTATTAACACATAACCAAATATTAAGTAAGATTTGGGGCTATGGAGAAGGAGGAGATGCGAATAGTCTCCGAGTTTTTATGGCAACACTAAGAAGAAAAATAGAGAAAGATACAACGAATCCTCGTTTTATTATTACAGAAGTAGGAGTGGGATATCGGTTTACAGACGAGTAAAAAAGGCAAAGTCTTTGTTCTATTTAGTTATTCTTTACTTTTGAAAATGGAAATGATATAATGAAAAAGAGTCAATGTACTTGACAGGTTTGGTGTAAAATGGTATTATTTATGCGCTTGAAAAACGATATAAGGACTAAGTAGGATGAGGCTTTATGCTTCCAAAAAACAGGTTGAGAGGAGTCAACATGACAGAATTAGAATTAATGAAAGTGGCAAATGAAGTCCGCAAGGGAATTATTACTGGTGTTCATAGTGCAAAGGCAGGACATCCAGGAGGATCTCTTTCGGCAGCTGATATTTTTACCTATCTGTATTTTGAAGAGATGAATATTGATCCAGCAAATCCTGAAAAAGAAGATCGGGATCGGTTTGTCTTGTCGAAAGGACATACGGCGCCTGGATTATATGCAGCTTTAGCACAGAAAGGATTTTTCCCAGTAGAAGATTTGTTAGGTCTGCGCCATTTAGGATGCTATTTGCAGGGACATCCAGATATGAAGATGATTCCTGGAATTGACATGTCCAGTGGCTCACTTGGTCAGGGAATTTCTACAGCAGTTGGGATGGCACTTGCAGCGAAGTTAAGAAAGCAAGATTATCGTGTTTATACGCTTCTTGGAGATGGTGAGATTCAGGAAGGTCAAGTTTGGGAAGCTGCGATGTTTGCTGGCGCTCACAAATTAGATAACTTGGTCGTTATTGTAGATAATAATGGGTTGCAAATTGATGGAGATGTAGCAGAAGTTTGTAATCCATATCCAATTGATAAAAAGTTTGAGGCATTTAATTTCTATGCCATCAATTTAGAAGATGGCAATGATATGAAACAAATCCGGGCAGCGTTTGAAGAAGCTAGATCTGTGAAAGGAACTCCTGTTGCAATTATAGCAAAGACATTAAAAGGAAAAGGCGTATCTTTTATGGAAGGCGTTGCAGATTGGCATGGAAAAGCTCCAAACGATGAAGAATATAAGGTGGCAATGGCGGATTTAGAAAGGATTGGTGAAGCATTATGTCAGATGTAAAGAGAATTGCAACAAGAGAAAGTTATGGTAATACATTAAAAGAACTTGGTGCAGAATACGATAATTTAGTCGTATTGGATGCAGATCTGGCAGCAGCTACCAAAACAGCGATATTTAGAAAAGCCTATCCAGAACGTCATATTAATTGTGGTATTGCAGAGGCAAATATGATGGGAATTGCAGCGGGTCTGGCAGCAGCAGGTATGATTCCTTTTGCAAGCAGTTTTGCCATGTTTGCAGCAGGACGTGCATTTGAACAAGTTAGAAATTCAATCGGCTATCCGCATTTGAATGTGAAAATTGGTGCAACCCATGCAGGAATTTCAGTTGGAGAAGATGGTGCAACCCATCAATGTAACGAAGATATTGCATTAATGCGCACAATCCCTGGAATGGTAGTAATCAATCCATCCGATGATATTGAAGCAAAAGCAGCCGTTCGTGCGGCAATCGAGCATGATGGACCAGTTTATTTACGTTTTGGCCGTTTAGCAGTTCCAGTTATTAATGATCGTCCTGATTATAAATTTGAATTGGGCAAGGGAGTTTTGTTAAAGGACGGAACAGATGTAACGTTAGTCGCATCTGGTCTTACTGTAAATTCTGCAATAGAAGCAGCAGAGATGTTAGAAAAAGATGGCATTCATGCAAGAGTCATTAATATTCATACGATCAAACCATTGGATGAAGAAATTATTATCCAGGCTGCCAAAGAAACAGGAAAGATTGTTACAATTGAAGAACATTCCATTATTGGAGGGTTAGGAAGTGCAGTCTGTGATTGTCTTTGTGAAAACTATCCTGCCAAAGTATTAAAGATTGGAATTAATGACGTCTTTGGAGAATCTGGTCCTGCGTTAGAACTGCTTCATGCATATAAATTGGACGGAGAGGGCGTCTACGGTACAGTAAAAGAGTGGCTGAAATAAACTCTGTAAGTCCGTGCATATCATAGATATACGCTGAAATGAAATAAGAAATGTCAGGCGCAAGAATTCTCTAAATATTAGAGGTTCTGCGCCTTTTTCTGTATCTAAAAACGAATAGGATAAAGATTTCTAAAAGGAGAGAGGAAAGGGAGAATGAAGAAAAAGTGGATTGCCTGGATTTTGATACAAATCCTAATTTTAGTAGGATTTGGTATATGGCAATGGAATTCAGAACGAAAAGAGTATATTATTGACGGAGCAGCATTAAGTAGTGAGATTGGTGTAAAAACAGAAAATGGGTATTGGATCGATGCATCTAGTCCAGATATTTTAGAAGGAAACGAATGGAATGAAGAGAGGCAAGCATTTTGGTTTGCAAAAGGAGTAGTCCCATTGGTAGAACGTGGTTCCTATGAGGTAACTGTAAATTATTATACTGATACAGAGGGAAATCAAATCGAAGTACAGAATTGGATTTCTCCCCTTCTTTTAACAGCCGATCCATTGTTATTGTCCTCTCAGTCCAATCAGATGAAAACAACCATTTGGCTGGAAGCCAGTTTAAAAGAGTTAGAAATCAGGGCTTTTTATAAGGGAGAGGGAAACCTGGAAATTGGAAGCATCTCTCTAATCGAAACAAGAGATAAAATAGGGCAAGATTTGGTTCGGATACTGAGTGTATTTCTTATGATAGATGGTATTATTTTTGCCAAATCATATTGGAGAAGACATTCATCGGATACAAAAGAGGGAAGGCAGCAGCGATGGATTGCTCTTATTTTAACTGGAACAGTTGTGATGCTTTGTTTACCATTAACGAAGGATTCTTTAATCAGCCCAAATTTACAAGATCTGGATTATCATTTGGCTAGAATTGTTGGAATGAAATCGGCATTGCGAGAAGGACAGTTTCCAATTCGGATTCATAGTTGTTTAAACTGGGGATTTGGTTATGCAAGTCCGATGTTTTATCCAGAATTGTTTCTCTATCCATCTGCAATTTTACACGCAATTGGATTACCTTTGATGCAGTCATATAAAGCATTTGTGATTCTTATGAATATTATGACTGTTTTAATTTCTTACTGGGCGATCAAGCGAATGTTTCAGAGCAGATATATTGGATTGCTTGGTTCTATGATGTATTCTCTGGCATATTATCGTCTGGTTAATGTATATTTGCGTGCGGCGGTAGGAGAATCCATGGCAATGGCCTTTTTTCCATTGATTGTGTATGGTCTATATCGAATTTATACAATGGATACAAAAGAAACTTCGTATCGATTTGTATGGATTGTTCCAGCATTGGGATATAGTGGTTTGATCCAATCCCATATCATTAGCTGTGAAATGATTGGAGTATTTACTATTATTGTCTGTATTTTATTATTGCGTTCCACATTGGAACCGAAACGGTTTTTTGCATTATGTAAGACAGCAATTGCAGCGATTATTCTCAACCTTTGGTTCCTGCTTCCTATGCTTCAGGGAATGAGTTCGATGGGAGTACCACTTTATGCGATGAAAAAAGACATCAATTGGATTCAGCCAGAAGGAGTAAATCTGTGGAATTTATTTCATCTATTTGCAGTTCAATTAGATGAGCCAAAAAATTATTTAGGATTAGGCGCTGTCTTTACGATTGTCTTTTTTGGATTTCTTGTAATAGCAATGATTTGGAATAAGAAAGAAAAAAATACACCATACTATCGGCTTGGAAAATGGTTTTTTGGACTTGGAACATTGGCGCTTCTTTTCACATTAAAACTATTTCCATGGGATTTGATACGAGAAATGGGAACGGTTGGAGAAATGTTAACAAAGTTTCGTCTGCCTTCCCGATATCTTTTTTTAGCAACTGGATTTTTTACATTTTTGGGCTGTTGTATTTTACTGTTGATTTTAAAGAAACGTCCAATATGGAAAAAACCAATGTTTATTTTTACTGCCGCAGCAAGCATTCTATGCGCAGCACAGTTTCTCGATACGTTAAATGTTACTTCTCCAGTGATACAGCCGTACAGTGGAGCAAATCAAATTACAGCGGACTGGAAGAATGTAGGATGGGGAGGAGAATATTTGCCACAGGCAATGGACGGGATAGAATCAATTCAGCCAATGAGGGATTGGGAAAGTCAGCCAGCGGTTATTTCTTATGAAAAATCGGGCAGCCAAATTGTACTTCAGGCAGCAAATACAAGTGCAGAAACCGTATCCGTACAAATGCCATTGATCTATTATCTCGGATATGATGCAGAGACCGCAGATGGGCAGCCGATCTCTGTTTATGGAGGCGAGCAGGGAATTCTGACCGTCGATATTCCAGCAGGATTCGAGGGCAGTATCGGTATCTGGCATCGAGGATTCTGGTATTGGGATATGGCAGTAATGATATCCTTCGTGGCATGGATTGGAGTGGGAATTTTGATTTATCGTTCAAAGAAGAACTTGTAAATTGGGTCTAGAAGAGAAATTTTATTATATTTCTAAAGAACAAATGTTATAATAAAATTATACAAATGTTATATAACATATCAAGGAGGTTAATATGAATGCAATTAAAAGTTTATGCTCCAATAACAATATTGATGTGTCTCAATTAAAAGGGAATCATATGGTTCGTATTAACGAAGTTGTAACACTTTATCATGGATCGAAATCAGGAATCCAGGGTGCAATTGCACCTATTAGCCGTAGTCGCTGCGATTTTGGAAAAGGGTTTTATATGGGAACAGATCGTAATCAGCCACTTACTTTAATTTGTAATTATCCAAAAGCGAAACTATATACGTTAAGTGTTGATTTATCCGATCTTAAAATTTTTGATATGGAAGTCGGCTTAGATTGGGCATTATTAGTGGCGTACAATCGTGGTAAGATGGAAGCTGTAAAAAATTCCAAAATCTATAAGAGATTTGAAAACTTGTCAAGAGATTGTGATATGATTGTAGGTTATATAGCAAATGATAGAATGTTCATTGTGTTGGATCGTTTCTTTCAAGGAGACATTACTGATTTAGCTTTAATTAATAGTCTTTCAGCACTTAAACTTGGAAAACAATATGTTGCCTTAACCAAAAAAGCATGTGAAAAAATAAAAATTCTGGAAGAACAAGAAGTTTCTGAAAAGGATAGAGGACTACTAAAAGAGAAAAGTGAATTAAATCGTTTGAAAGGTATTGCTCTGGCAGATCAAATTTGTCGTAAATATCGCCGAGAAGGTCGGTTTTTTGATGAAATATTAAAGGAGGGTGAATAATGTGAAGAATTTCAATCTTCAAAAACGTCAACTCTGTGATATACAGGGAAGGCTGTTTGAATTAGCATTGAAAAATGGATATGATTGTCCTGCATTTATAAAAACTTTTATGAATAGTCATTCTGCAATTGCCTTGGACGATACATATGATCGTTTGCAGTGGGCTGGAGAAGAATATATTCTTGAAGAGTTAAATGAAGAGTCAGGTGGGCTAAAAAAAGCTGGTGAAACGTATTCAATCGAAGTAATGTATTGGGCAGGATATCTCTATCGCTATTGGCATTATTACACAAGTGAAAGCAGCAAAGAAATATATAAAATTGCTGATGCTAAAACAATAAATGAATGTTGGCTTGGATTTCATACTTTAGATATTGAGATGGCTATTGATGATTTAAAAGAACTATATATGCAAAAGCAAGAGGAAAAAGCCCTCTCTTTATAAGTATGGGCTGCTCTCTCGTTTGGAAAGAGCAGCGTTTGTTTGGGCTAAGAACAAAACTGATCATAGAGAGATTCAAAAATAGTAACGTGACATAATTCGTCTTTAATGATATGTTCTAAATTTTCTCGGATATGGACATCTTCAATCCAGTTTAGCTGTTGTCGATACTGTTCAATTGCTTTCTTTTCACCAGAAACAGCATTTCTAAGCAGGGTAGAAAGTTCAGCGGAATAGAAATTACATCCAGGTGACCAATAGCGAGCACGACCGCCATAAAAGCTCCATAATCTTGGGTCTGCCCCGCAAAGAGAAGCTAACTCAGAAAAGATTTGCAAATGGTGCATTTCTACAATGCTAATTTTATGGAAACATTCACTAATTTCTGGAAATGGATGTTTGGTAATCACGCAGTTATAAAAATATAGGCTAACTGCAGACATTTCCGAGTTACAACTTCCTACATTTGCAAGCATCGCTTTGGCATACATGCGATTTTTCTCACATACCTCAATGGAAGGATATGGAGCAGGGTCTGAAAAAATAAATTGATTGTTGTTCATAAAAAATCCTCATGAAAAATTGATATGGAAAAATATATGAAACCGTTGTCCAAAATATGCTAGAGGAATCAATAATCTTAATAAAAGGGGAAAGAAAATTTATAGTAATGACTAGGAGGAAACAATGAAAATTATATGTTTAATGGAAAATACAACTTGTTATAATAATATAAAAGCACAGCATGGATTAAGCTTTTATATTGAATGGAATGAAAGAAAAATATTATTTGATACAGGGGCAAGTGATTTATTTGTCGAGAATGCAAAACAAAGAAATGTAGATCTCAATGCAGTGGATACGGTAATTCTATCCCATGGACATTATGACCATAGTGGAGGGATTCAGGCATTTTTAGAAAGAAACAACCATGCAACTCTTTATATAAGAGAAAAGGCACTTGAACCACATTTTCATATTCATGACCAAAAAATTTCGTATATAGGAATTCCAAAAAATATCATTCAAGAACTCAAGCATCCACTCAGAGCCCAGCAAATTCATTTTACAAAAGAATGGGAAGTAATAGAGGATGGATGTATTCTATTTTCCAATGTAACAGGAAATCAATATTATTCAAAAGGAAACGATGGACTGGCGATGCAGAAGGGGATTACGTATGTAACCGATGATTTCTCCCACGAGCAAAACTTAATTTTAAAAGAAAATGGAAAATGGATACTAATTTCTGGATGCAGTCATAGCGGAGTCGTCAATATTATAGAAAAATGTAAAATATTAATTGGAAAAGAGCCAGATATTTTAATTGGAGGATTCCACTTCGCAAAACCAGAAAAAGATGGCAGCATTGATACCGAATTTGCTGCAAAAATTGGAAGCAAACTTCAGACCTACCATACAAAATACTATACTTGCCACTGTACAAGAGTAGAATATTATCAATACTTAAAACAGCAAATGGGAGAGCAAATCGAATATATAGGGGCAGGTGACGAATTGGAGTGGAAGGAAAATGAAATAGTTCTATCTATTTCCAATTGACAAAGAAGTAAAAGTTGTTATAATAAAGGAGAAGCTTCTAGAATATGTTTTTAGAAGTTGAGACAATACTTTATCGGATATTACTTGAAGCGTGGGCACTTGTAATAAATGTAAAGTATACATAAGGGCTGGGGGGAATTTGCAGATTTTTATGTCTGCAAATGGCGAAGCATACCCTTTTAGGAAAATGTGATTAAGAATTGGTTCGGATATCATAGATTCCCTTAAATT
>DVHN01000091.1 GCA_018712075.1 Candidatus Fimimorpha faecalis | reverse complement strand
TTAATTGGAAAAGTCATTCATTTGTTTCCGTCCCCTTTCGGGGTTTTCTTTTCTTAACGGGGGTATTCTATTGGAGTAACCTCAATTTCGAGCTGCTAAGTTTCCGTCCCCTTTCGGGGTTTTCTTTTCTTAACCCTGTCGCCGCCATCCCTTGTTCTATAAGGCTTTTCAATATAGTTTGCGGCTGAAACTATTTTTCTTTCTTTTTCGCTCTTATTTTTATAAGGAAACGTTGATTTTTCCTTTATTTTCAAGGTGCGGCTGAAATTCTTTTATTATTTATATCTTTATTTTTTATTATATCAATTTTTCTACACTTTTGCAATATGTTTTTTCTCTATTGTAAAAATGGGTAAAATAGGATAAAATAAGAGAAACGATTTCTTTAGAGAGGTGGTTAAGATGATTATTAAGAATGGTCGTGTGATTGATCCTAAGAATAAAATAGATCAGATAATGGATATTAAAATTGAGGATGGAGTGATTACTGCGCTTGGCAGTTTTAAGGCTTCTCCGAATGAGGAGTGTGTGGATGCATCTGGTTTGGTTGTTGCTCCTGGTTTGATTGATGTACATGTTCATTTTCGTGATCCAGGTTTAACTTATAAGGAGGACATTCATACTGGGGCACTTGCCGCTGCAAGAGGTGGATATACGACGGTAATCTGTATGGCAAATACGAAGCCTTCTGTTGATAATTTGGATACGCTTTCTTATGTTATAAAGAAGGGAGAGAAGGAAAAAGTCCGTGTTCTTACCACGGCTGCGGTTAGTCAGGGATTAAAGGGAGAAAAACTCGTTAAAATGGAAGATTTGGCAGCCAATGGTGCGGTTGGATTTACGGATGATGGAATCCCTTTAATGGATGAGAAGCTTGTTTTAGAAGCAATGCAGCGTGCCAAAGCGTTAAATCTTCCAATTAGTTTTCATGAAGAGGATCCTGCTCTTATTATAAATAGTGGGGTAAACCACGGTGTGGTTTCTGAGAAGCTTGGTATTTTTGGAGCTCCTGCTGCTGCGGAAGATGTATTAGTTGCAAGAGATTGTATGCTTTCTCTTTACAGTGGAGCAACGATCAATATTCAACATATCAGTTCTGCTAATTCTGTTGCCCTTGTACGCACTGCCAAACAATTAGGCGCTCCTGTTTATGCAGAGGCTACTCCGCATCACTTTTCTTTAACTGAGGAGGCGGTTTTAGAATATGGTACACTTGCCAAAATGAATCCTCCGCTTCGTACACAGGCAGATCAAGATGCAATTATTCAAGGATTAAAAGATGGAACGATTGACATAATTGCAACTGACCATGCTCCACATAGTGCAGATGAAAAAGCCAGACCATTTTTAAAGGCTCCAAGTGGCATTATTGGATTGGAAACTGCGCTTGCACTTGGTATTACAAATCTTGTAAAGAAGGGTTCATTATCTCTTTGTGAACTGTTAGAAAAATTAACGATTAATCCTGCGACACTTTACCATTTGCCTTATGGAACAATTGAAGTGGGTGCTTGTGCTGATTTTGTTCTTTTTGATGAAAACGAAACCTGGACTCCAACACAATTTGCTTCCAAGTCTTCTAATAGTCCATTTACTGGAAAACCATTGACTGGAAAAGTAAAGATGACCATTTGCAATGGATTGATTGCATATCAGGATTTATAACCGTTTTTTCTTTACTTACACCTTCGCACAAATGATGAAAAATACGATTATTCGGAAATATTTTTTCTTTGTGCGAAGGCTTTTTTTCTTTTAATGGAGAAATATACAACTGGTGCAGCAAAGACACTTAAGTAAATCATATATCCTAACGTATCTTTTAATACTTTCAGAAATTCATCTCCTGCACTCACAAATGCAAATACCATACATAACACTGCAATCAATTCAATTCCTTTATTTATATACTTCATAATTCTTTCCTCTTTCTTTTTTATTTTTACCTTCTAATGCCGCAGGCATATAGTTAGAAATGGTGGAATATTTCTTTTAATCTCATCCTAACAAGAGACTGTTTCAGTATTATCTCAATTTAAGAAAACTTTGTTACAGTATTGAAATATTTGAGAATTTCTGTGATAATAAGAGCAGAATGATGAAAATAGGAGGCAGTATTATGAGCAAAATACTAGTTGTAGAAGACGATGAAATGCTAAATGCTGGAATATGCTTTAATCTGCAAAAGGCTGGTCACGAGCCTATTCCAGCCAACGACTTAACCAGTGCCCAGCCTTTTATAAAAAAACAAGCCGTTGATTTAATCTTATTAGACGTAAATTTACCAGATGGCAATGGATTTGAATTTGCCAGAAAAATCAAATCTTATAATCGAAAACCTTTTATCTTTATTACTGCACATGAATTAGATGACGAAATGATAAAAGGATTTGAATTAGGTGCCGATGATTATATTACAAAACCATTTAATATTAAAGTCGTAATGCAGCGAATCCAAGCAGTGCTTCGAAGAGTTGAGGGAACCTCTCACGACACTGCATTCACTTGTGGAAATCTTACGATTGACTTTGAAACTCATACTGTGAAAAAGAGCGGTGAAACTCTTTCCTTAACTCCTACTGAGTTTAAATTATTATATGTATTCGTCAAAAACTCAGGGATGGCATTAACCCGTTCATTGTTATTGGAAAAGTTATGGGATAATGAGGGGAATTTTGTGGATGAACATACATTAACGATTAATATTAGTAGACTTCGTTCCAAAATATCAGATGAAACTTACCATTATATTAAAACGATTTATGGAATGGGATATCAATGGATTGGTGATGCACATGAATAAAAGAAGATTTTCTATTGATTCCATACTTTTGGTTATCTTTGTTGGGCTTGTTTTATTTTTTGGATATTGCTTTTACCTGGCTTCTTCCATAGAAACATTAAGAACTCTTTGCTTTTTGTTCCTTATCCTTATGGTTTTCATGGTTTTTATCTTATATATGGTATTTCGAAAACTTTTTTTAAAGTATTCCAAAATTGTATGCGATCATGTGGATGCATTAGCTATGGGGAAAATACCAGAACAATCTACAGATGAGGACACACTCACTTCCAAAATTCAAACAAAACTGGATAAGCTTTCGGATATCACTTATTCCAATTTATCTCAACAAGCACAGCAAAAACAAGAAATCCAGCAGATTGTTTCGGATATTTCTCATCAGTTAAAAACACCAATTGCCAATATTACTTTATATAGTTCCATGCTAGAAGAAGAGGAATTATCCAAAGAGCAGACCACACAATTTTTAGGTATCATTCATGGACAGGTCAAAAAACTGGAATTTTTAATTGATTCTTTAATGAAAATGTCACGCTTAGAAAACCATTTTATCTCTCTAGTCATACAGCCCTGTCGAATTTTTGATACAATCGTTCAGGCAGTATCTCAAGTTTCAACATCTGCACAAAAGAAAAAAATTCAATTAGAAATTCAGTGTGATGAGACAATTTTATTACCTCATGATCCGAAATGGACCACAGAAGCTCTCTTTAATATCATTGATAATGCCGTCAAATACACAAATCCTGGCGGACATATATGGATTCGTGTAGAGCCGTGGGAAATTTTTACTAGAATTGAGATTCAAGATACTGGAATTGGGATTAAAGGAGAGCATTTTAATGATATTTTCCAACGCTTTTATCGGGAAGGAAAAGTACATAATATCGAAGGTGCAGGGATTGGACTTTATTTAAGCCGTCAGATTATTAGCCAGCAAGGCGGTTATATTAAAGTAAAATCCCAAGAAAATGTTGGTTCTATTTTTTCTGTCTTTCTGCCAAATGAACCTTAATGGATTAATCAATGAAATGTAATGCTTCAAAATTGAAACAAGAAGAACAGGTCATGTTTTTCATATAAATATAAAAACATGACCTTGACAAATTTTTATTTTATTCATCCATTTTTAATCGTTCCATAATCGTTTTCTTTGAAAGTCTATGATATAAATAATAGGAAAGACATAATGGCATTACGATCATACTAATGGTATAAATTCCAATCACCCATAGTGGTAATTGATAGGTCATTGTTGCCTGACTTACCCCCATAAAAGAAACCGTTAAATATCCAAGAACTGTTCCAAGTATAATGGAAATAACAATCGAAGGCAATGTCAGATAAAGGCTCTCATATAATAACATCTTTTTCATTTGTTTTTCCTGCATTCCAACTGCTTCCAACAATGCCAGTTCTTTGTCCCTTGTTATCATTGTTGTTAAGGTTGTATTTAACATGTTAATAATACTAAATAACATTCCAAATATAGAAGTAACAACCAAAATTTGCTGTATTAATTGGAGCTGACGACTTCTTTCTTGTACTTGCTCATAAAACGTCATAACCGATAATAATGGATGTTTTTTTACTACAGTTGAGACGACTTCATCTAATTCTTTACTATATACTCCATCCACTGTGTTAACATACAGTTCTTCCGTCATGTCGATTCCAGGCATCATAAGTTCCATAATTTCTTCAGGAATTAAAATTCCTCCCTCTATAAAATGATCTGCCAGATACTCCCGATCCGTAAATCCTGCCATTACAACTTCTTCTGTATCACTTTCGATTCCATTATAATATTCTAATTTTACAGGATCTCCAGCCGAAAATCCTACTCCATACACGAGTTCTGTGTCTTCATTTCTCGTATAAATGATTCCTTTTTGCTGCACTAATTGTTCATAGGTAAGTGTCTGATCTAATAGATGAGGTAATACTTCCTGTTCAAACCGCCCTTTATTTATTACAGAAACATCTTCATTAACAATATATCCTTCTATATCAAATGATACAATGGTTCCCTTTCTTCGTTCCACAGATTCTACTTCTGGAATTTGTTCTAATTCTTCAACTAAGTCTTTCGTAAATAATTTTTGTTTTTGCATATCGGTCAGATCAACATTGTCATAATATAGATCTTCTCCTATCGTTGCAAATGTTATAATATATTCATAATTTCTAAAATATCCATTTCTCGCAAATGTTTCCACATCAATGGAACAAATATAAATAGCACTCACAAAAAATAAAATTCCTCCCACAATCAACGATAGCATAGTAAAGAAGACTTTTTTTCGATCTCGTCGAAATCGAATGGATGCAATCGAGCGTGGTGTTACTTTGTGAGTTTTTAGTATCAATTTATTTCGCTTCCCATTAATCAAATCATAGCGCACTGCCTCAATTGGTGAAATATTTGCAGCCATTGAGACTGGCTTTTGAATGGAAAGCATAATAATTAACGTTGTCATAACACTTACGACAACGGATACGCCAAGAAAGATATCAAACTTCCAATAAGTAGTTATAAGTATATAAGAAAAAATTCCAGAACCAATAACTCCCAATGCCGTTCCTAATATACTAAGACGCAATCCTTCTTCATTTACAAAACGTTTTATCTGTCTTCTGCTCATCCCAATCGTACTTAATTGTCCAAATAATGGAATCCTAGAAATAACTGAAATATAAAAAACACTATAAATGACAAGAATTCCAGCTAGCAGAATACTTAGATCGATAAAAACATAGAAGAAAATTTGCTCTGCTGTAAAATGCATCGAATACAAGTACATTGTATTAAGATTAACATAGTCGGAGTCAATATTAACATCTTCTGCAATTTCCAGTAATGTTTGTACTACATCCGCTTTACTCATACCATTTTTCTGTTGTACTTTCACACGCATTTGATACGGTCTTTGTTTGAGAGGAATTCCTTCTTCTGCATAGAACTTAGAAACATATAACTTTGGTATGGAATCTTCGTCTCCAATCGTTTCACTCATACCGCAGATTACAAACGTTTCTTCCTCATTTTCTGCAACATTTAATACAATCGAATCGCCGATGGACAACTCCAATTGCTCCATTACCTTTTTTTCTGAGACAACTTCATTTCTTTTTTCCGGCAAATTTCCTTCCAGCAAGCGATATGGAATAATATCTCTTTCACTATATTCTGTGTATCCCAATCGTACAAAACTGTCGTTCACTCGAATTGCTGGTCCTGATTTTTCCAATACGGTACAAAGCAATTTTGAATTGTTCTTTAACTGTACAATTTGTTCTTCGTTTAATTTTTGAAAAATTGCTTGTTCTTGTATATCTACCGTATCCAGATCAATTTGAAAACTAGCAGAATTCAATACTGGCACTAAAATCATTAGTATTGTACAGATTGTAATTGTAATTAAAATACATGTATTTCGAAATGGATTTACCTTTAAACTTCGCTTTGCTAACTTACGAATTGCTTTATTATTGTTATTACTATTTAAAGACATGGCTCTCCCCACTTCCTTGTTACAATTTTTCCATCCTCAATACGTATGATACGATCTGCCATTTGCGCAATTTCTTCATTATGAGTAATCATAATAATTGTCTGATCCAATTTCATACTGCTTGCCTTTAGTAACCCAATGACATCCTGACTTGTTCTGCTGTCCAAATTTCCAGTTGGCTCATCGCATAATAAGAGCACAGGTTTTATTGCAAGTGCTCTTGCAATTGCAACTCGCTGCTTTTGACCTCCCGACAACTGATTCACATTACGTTCCAACTTATCATGTAACCCTAACAATTTAGTTATTTCCTCTATAAATTCCTGATCTACAGTATTTCCATCAATTTCTACAGGAAAAACAATGTTTTCATACACATTCAACATAGAAATCAAGTTATAATTTTGATATACTACACCGACATTTCTTCGACGATAAATTGCAGCCTGATCTCGATTTAATGTAGATAACTCTCTGCCTGCTACCCGAATCGTTCCACTTGTAGGCTGATCCAAACCACCAATCAAATGCAGCAGTGTAGATTTTCCACTTCCACTGGCTCCTACAATCGCCGTAAATGTCCCCTTTTGAATATCCAATGTAATTCCATCCAAAGCTTTTACAATTAGTGGTTCTTTCCCATAATATTTTTTTATATCTCTTATTTGAACAATTACATCCTCTTTCATGCCTGCCTCCTAATACTACTGTAACATAATTTCTAATATCAGTGAACATTTTTTCACCTTGAGATTTTTTATTCTTATTCTACCATAAAATTCTATCAACATTGTTTCATCTTGCCTGTCCAATTCTCTCAATTTTGTAACAATTCCTCCACATTGTTTTTACTATAACCTGTATTAAAATGTTTCAATATTGTTATAATTTTTTCTTAAAATGAGAGATTATTGAAACACTAACTTGTTATTCTGTTAATAGAAAAAATCACAAAGGAGAACTTTTATATGAATAAGAATACTATTTCGTTTTATTTATCCGTTATTGTATTTGCATTAGCAATCATTACTACATTCAATCAATTTTTTTCTACAATAAAAGGACTTTGCATTTACATTCCATATTTTACTATATTATGTACTCCTGCAATCCTTGTATTTCGGAGTAAACTAAGAAGTCTACACAAAGAAATGAACAAGATTTCCGTTCAATAAAATACTTCATATAGATGAAAACAGCTTTATAGAACCTAGGATAATTGGGCACTCTATAAGCATACCATAAGAAAGGGGATTTATCATGAGTTTAGCGAAGAAAAATTATACAACATTAATTAGCATACTACTTTTACTTATTTTAGCAATCATAGGATTCCAGAGCGGAATTTTCTCATCTTCCGATAAAATGCAGCTGTACTTAGAAAAAGCTGGAATCTGGGCTCCAATTCTATTTCTTGTTATACAAATCGTTCAAGTTGTTGTTCCAATTATTCCAGGAGGTGTTAGCTGTGCCATTAGTGTGATTGTATTTGGACCAGTATACGGATTTCTTTACAATTATATTGGTATCGTTATTGGCTCTACGATCAACTTTTTACTTGCCAAACAATATGGAAAACCTTTTATCTTAAAAATTGTCTCTATCGATACTTATGAAAAATATGTTTCGTGGACGGAAAAGGGAATGAAATTTGATATTTTATTTACATTAGCCATTTTATTTCCTGGCGCCCCAGACGATTTATTATGTTTAATCGCTGGATTAACTCCTATGTCCCTGAAAAAATTCATCCTTATTTTGCTTTTAACAAAGCCTTTTTCTTTAGCTATTTATAGCATTGGGCTTACTGTAATTTTAAATTGGATTACAACAATTCTATAAAATGATCTCATATGATAATGACAAATATAACCCAATATAGTATAATTTCCTTCAGAAAACAGTTTTATTGTTTTACTGGAGGGATTTTTATGCAAACAACAGCTTCATTATTTCAAAAAGGAAAGAAAATTTTTACTACTTTTTACCATATATTGCCTTATTTATTATTATTTGAATTCATTTATAAATCACTCAGCTTATTTATCTTTGTACCAATCGGCAAAGAATTAATTACTATGATGATGGATATTAATGGAGATACTGTCCTATTCAATTACAGTATATTAAAACTGATTCTTAGTTTGCCTGGAATTGCTGCTATTATCCTTATCTTTTTATGTTCCACTCTTTTGATATATTTGGAATTTTCGATCCTTATCATCCGAATTTATAAAGAGTATACTAAAACCTATACGAATTTCCAAGATACACTTCGGGATGCACTAATGAGCTTCTCTTGTCTGACTAATAAGGGTATGTTAGGATTTTTTGTATATGCGGTACTCCTTCTTCCATTCATGCATATTGGATTTATTAATTCCTTAATTCCAACCGTTCATATTCCATATTTTGTTACAGGAGAACTGCTTCGTCGTTCCTACGGTTCTATTCTTTTGAATAGTATTTCTATCCTTCTTTTTCTTTTATACTGTCTTCTGTTATTTGTATTGCCAATTATGGTATTAAAACAGAACCGTTTTCTTTCTTCTTGCAAATGCAGTATTCAGCTATGGAAAAAAATGAAACTTCCTTTTGCGCTTTTCTTATTTG
This sequence comes from Candidatus Fimimorpha faecalis, assembly GCA_018712075.1. Taxonomy (GTDB): domain Bacteria; phylum Bacillota; class Clostridia; order Lachnospirales; family Lachnospiraceae; genus Fimimorpha; species Fimimorpha faecalis. The sequence goes on along the minus strand of DVHN01000091.1, from coordinate 2,048 downwards.
GACTTATTTTTGTATGGGCAGTTTTGTTTTTTTCTGGGATAATACCGACCGACTTTAGTACATTAATGGAGGAGAACTTATTAAAAACGATTTGTACTATTTTCTTTTCTCCTTCTGCATTAGTGAAACTACTTCTTGCAATTGTTGTATGGGGTATACAGACCATCCTTATGCTTTTATTTTTATGTATTTTAATCAGTACCTTACTATCACTCGATCCATCGCTTTCTTTTGACACGATGTTTCCTTCCTCGATCCATCAGGCATTTGAAAAAACGCAGACCAATATTTATAATATCGGAATACGAGTTTACAACTATTTTTCTCCACTCTTTCCTAAAATAGTCAAGTTAAAAAAGAAGCTTCTTCTTTTAAGTCCTATTCTCGTTGCCGTTATACTTGTATTAATGTATCTTTACGCACAAAAACCTCCTGCTATTCATAAACCAATTTCGATCGGTCATCGGTGCAGTGATCTTGGAGTAGAAAATACATTAGATTCTTTACAAGGAGCCATTGATAGCGGTGCCGATTATGCAGAAATTGATATTCAGTTAACAAGTGAAGGAATTCCTGTAATTCACCATGATGCTAACTTACAGCGGCTGGCTGGAACAACTCAAGCAGTTAGTGACCTTTCTCTAGCCGAATTAAAGCAACTAGAATTACGCCAGGGAAAAATGACTGGATCCATTGCCACATTACAAGAGATGATGAACTATTGCGGCAATCATATTAAATTGCTTATTGAGTTAAAAGCATCCAGTGGGCAAAAAGAAGCTCTTGTTGATACAGTACTAGAAACAATTCAACAAAATAAATTCGCCAACCAATGTATTCTTATGTCTTTGGATTATGAGTTAGTCGAATTAGTCCGAAAAAAGAATCCAGATCTTAATGTAGGTTATTGTCTTTTTGGTAACTTGGGAAGTATTGATGTACAAGCGTTGATTGAATTAAATGTAGACTTTTTAGTAATTGAAGAAGGCGTTGTGACAAGCGATTTTATCGCAAACTGTAAAAGAGCATGGCTGCCTGTCTATGTATGGACTGTGGATGACTTGAATAAAATGAACAAATATTTAGAAATGGGAATCAACGGGATCATTTCTAATAAACCTTATTTAACAAAAGAAGCGTTAGCTCCCTATACACAGGGACACGATTCGGATTCCTATTATTTTGAATAAAAACATTAAATAATGATATGTGTATGATAATCGGCCAACATTATCAAAATCCTCCTTATTTGGGCTAGTCATTTTTTCTTTTTTCTTATATAATAATAACAAATCCATTGTTGTATTTCTATCACAAAAAGATATAACAATTACTAGAATCATATTTTGAGGAGGTTTCGATGAAAATTAATACAAATGTTATGAAAGATGCTTCCGAGATTATAGCTTATGATAATGCAGAGATTCCACTGTACATTCGCCATGGCAAGTTATCCGATTATACGAATATGAGAGCCTTATGTCATTGGCACGAAGACATTGAGCTTATCTACGTATTAGAAGGAGAAATGGGATACTATATTAACGGGAAACAAATCACAATAAAGGAGCATGATGGAATCATTATCAATTCCAAACAAATGCACTATGGCTTTTCTTTCAATCATCAGGACTGTACTTTTATCTGCATTATCTTTCACCCCTCTCTTTTAAATTCTTGTGATAAGATTTATCAGAGATTTATTTCTCCTGTGTTAAATAATTCCTGTTTTGAATTTCATTACCTAGATTCCTCGCAAGAAAAAAATCTCGCCCTCTTGCTTGCAATGCAGCAAATTGATCATCTAAAACAAGAAAACTTAGCTGGCTACGAATTAAACGTAATTAGTATTTTATTCCACATATGGAATAATCTTTTACAGATGTTTCCAGAAGAATTGCGTACAGGTACTTTACCATATTATGATGATTTAGTTATCCAAAGAACTATGGTTTCTTATATTCATCGCAACTACTCTTCCAAATTAACCTTATCTCAAATTGCTTTGTCTGGAGGAGTCTGCAAAAGCAAATGCTGCCAGATTTTCA